>DASZZK010000185.1:0-6865 GCA_035544975.1 Casimicrobiaceae bacterium
ATCATCGGGCCGCGGGTGGCGAGCAAGGCCGGGCATGATGACGACATCGAATTCGAGTCCCTTGGCCCGGTGCAGCGTCATGATCCGCACTCGCGTCGACGGGTCGGCTTCCGCTTCGGCGCGCAATGCATTCAGCGCTTCAATGAACATCGCCCAATCGGGAACGTCTGCCCCGACCTCGTGTTCGGCGAGCAAAGAAAAAAATCGATCGGCGGCCTCGAGATCGATCGGATCGATGACGCATGCGGGCCCGCCTAACGCAAGCCATGCGCCGCGCAGCGCAGTGGCGAGCGGACGGCGTCCACGCTCTTCCCGCAGCGGCGCGATGATTTCCCCGAACCGGGTGATTCGTTCCTTACCGTCAGCAGAAAGGGAACTCAGAACGTTTGCTGCCAGCTCTCCGGACAAAGCCTCGCTCAAGGCTCGCTTGCCGCAGGTTTGAGCGACCGCGAACAAATCGGGCAGCGTCAATCCGCACCACGGCGCGCGCAAGGTCGCGAGCCAGGCCAGGCGGTCGTCGGGTTGAACCAGTGCGTGCGCCAGGGAGCAGAGGTCGAGCACGGTCTGCCGCTCCGAGAGATGATCGAGCTCGACCGCGCTGAATGCGATATCGCCGGCGCGCAGCGCCGGCAAAATCTCGGCGAGGTCGGAACGCTTGCGAACGAGCACCGCGATCGATTCAGCAGTGCTTGCGAGCGCACCTTGGATTCGGGATACGACGACTGCCGCTTCCTGCACGGCGTCGGTGCAGACATCGACGGTCACCGCGCCATCGGCGCGCGCTTGGCGGGTCGCCGCTGACGGTTTGAACGCAACCGCTCCGCGCGCGGGATCATCGTACGCTGAAAATACGTTGGAAAACGTAGCGTTTACCCAATCGACCAGGCCTTGCTGCGAGCGAAAGTTTCGCGTCAGCGTCAACGGCTCGAGCGCGACACCGCCGATGCGCCGGTTCCTCTGCGCGGCGAGAAACAAGCCGACGTCGGCTTCACGGAATCGGTAAATCGATTGCATCGGATCGCCGACGACAAACAAGGTCCGTCCATCGCCGGGCGTCCACCCTTCCGTAAGATGCTCGACCAGCTGGTGCTGTGCGAGCGACGTATCCTGGAACTCGTCCAGCAGCAGATGCTCGATCTGCATGTCGAGTGCGAGAAGCAGCTCGGACGGTTCCTCCTCCGACGACAACGCGCGCAGCGCGATCAGCGTCGATTCCGGATAATCGATGGCGTTTTCCTGCGCGAACACGAGTTGCAGCCGGGCCACGGCGTGCCGCAGAACGTCGAGCAGCGCGGCGATGAAAGACCACGAGGCTTCGTCGTAGCGCGGCGGCGGAAGCTTCCGAACCGAATCGAGCGCGACGGCGAGCCCAGGAACCTGCTCGAGGCGTGCGAGCAACTCCCCTATCGACTGCTTGTGGGCGAGACGGCTGCCGCGCCCCGCTGCACTGGCAGAGCTCGGCGCGAGAAATCCCTGCCGCTTGTCGACCCCGGCGCGAATCGTGCCTTTCTGCGTAAGCAGCCATTCGGCGATGGACAACCACTGTGGAAGTCCGTCAACGCCAGGCGGCGGCAGACCGCTCCCCTCCGACCAGGCAGCAAGCGGATGATCGGGTCGCTCGACGCGAAGGTTGCCGCCGGCGTGACGCGCAAGCTTCAGCAGTGGCGTGACAACCTCGCGCGGGAACGCAGCGTCGAGCAAAACCAGCTCGCGATCGATCTCGGCGACCAGCGCCTTTTCTAGATTAACGCGCAAGGCCTCCTTGTCATCCACGACGACGAAGTGCAGCCACTGGTCGCGCTTGGCGAGCATCCCGGCAATGAGCTCGATCAGCCGATCGGCATCGTTGTCGAGGTGATCGAGCAGCCGCCGCCACGCAACATCGTCCGCACCCGCCGCGTCGAGCTCCGAACGCGCCGCATCGAGATAGAGCGGCATGCCGCGATCGATGAAGCGCGGCAAAGTCCCGACTTTCAAGGTCAGTGGCGCGCGGCGCATCAGCGAGGCGCACAGCGCATCGATCGTTTGCACCTGCAGACGCGCGGGATGGGCGATCAGATTCCATTCCAGCGCCGCGTCGCGCTGCAATACGGCTCGCGCCAGTCGCCAGGTCAGCGCCGCGTGGGCTTCCGCCGGCGCGGCGTCCGCCTTGGCGCTTCGCAGTGCGACCACAATGCGTTCGCGGATCTCTCCGGCGGCCTTGCGCGTGAAAGTCATGGCGACGATCGCCTCGGGCCGCTCGACGCGCGAGAGCAGAACAAGATAGCGCTGGATCAGGAGCTCGGTCTTGCCCGAGCCGGCCGGCGCCTGAACGACGAATGAGCGCGAGACGTCGAGCGCCGCCGATCGCTCGGCGTCGTCGGAGATCGCGCTTCGCTTATTCATCGTCGAGATTTTGCTCGACAAGATTGCGCACCGATTGGATTCGGCACAATGGCTGCAGGCCGCACGTGCGGCACGCCAAAGGCTTCTGCCGCGGACTGACGACGGCGTTGCCCGCGGCGATTTCCGCCGCCAAGGCGCCGAGCTGCGACCGCCACCAGGCTTCGAGCGCCTGCCAATCGTCGAGCTTGCATGCGGAAACCTCGGTTACCTGGCTCAGCGCGGGCCATGCACTCGCATCTGCGGCAAGGCCCACCGCGGCGACGGCGTCGGGACGCAGTTGCGCATAGGCGGCGGCGCGAACCTTGACGCCGGGATGTGCGTCGCGCTGGGCGAGCACGTACATGCCCAGCTGGGTCGCCCGAGGTCGCGGGTCGAACCATTGTGCCGGCCGCTCGGCGAGTCCGGTCTTGAAGTCAATGATCGCCGTGCCGCCATCGGCGAGCGCGTCGACGCGATCGAATTTGATCCGGAACGTCAAAGAGGCGAGATCCACCTTTGCTTTCGCCTCGACGCCCTGCGCCGTGAACGGCGGCCGCGCTCGTTCGATCTCGAGCCACGCATGCAGAAGACGCTCCAGTCGCGTCGCTTCCGCGCCGCGAACAAGGGTCGGCAAGCCTCGCCAGCGACCTGCGGGGAATTGCGCGAGCGCGGATTGGACGGCGGCTTCAACAGCTCGATTCTCGCCTGCGTTGTCGAACGCGACCAGCGTCGCTTGGTCGCCGGCGACGTTCCAGAACGCGGCCATTGCCAGGTGCACCAGCTCGCCGCGTTCCCGGGGTGACAGGCCGCCGAGCGGAGCCGGCCAGGGCTCCGCGGCGAGGCGATGGCGGGCTGCGCCCTGGAACGGACAATCGCTTTGCGAGGCGATGATGCGTGATCCGCCCGGCGCAATGCTTCCCGGCGCAAGTCGCGGAGCGTGATCGTCGGCAACGGACTCGAGACGCTGATGGGTCGCGATCATTCGCGGCCACGCCGGTGGCGACGCGGGAAGGGGCCACTCGGGATAGGCCATGATCAATGCCGACGGCGAAGACGGACGATCGTCGATGGTCGACGCGGAGCTGAAGACAACTTCGCCGGCGGCGGCCGCGAAACCGGCGGTCAACGCGCGAGCAAAAGAGAGCTCTCCGGACGAATTCGCGCGCGGAATCCGGCGCTCGCGCTGCCAGCCGATCGGCAACATCGGGTTGGGGTCGGGCCCCCGCGGCCATCGATCCGCGGCGAGACCCACCACCCAGAGCGCGTCGAAGGCCATGCCGCTTGCTTCGAGCACGCCGAGGATTTGCATTGGCGCGTCGCTGCCTTCGGGCTGAAACACCGTCTCGCGCGACATCGCACGGAGCTTGTCGACTGCAGTAGACCAGCTCATGCGGGTTGACACCGCGCCGAGCGACGAAAACTGCAACAACAAACGTTCCCAGGCTTCGCGCGCCTGGTACTCGGCGCTGTCGAGCGTGCGGGGTCCGGGCCATCCCGCTGCCGCGAGCCAGGTGCGCCACGCGTCCGCCCAGTGGCGCGGCGAAGCGGTGCGCTCCCGCTCGCGCATGGACGAAGCGCTGCGCCATCGCGTTGCCAAGGCCGGTGCACGGTGATCGAGCGCGGCCACTGCATCGGCGAACGTCACCTCACGACGGCCTGCCTCCAGCCAGTCGCGCTCAATCGCCGCGCGCGACGCCCACGCTGGATCGGCACCGGGTAGATAGGGCGAACGCAGCAGCGCTGCCGCCGCACCCACGGCCAGCCGCGATTCGGCGAGCTCGATCAAGTCGAGTGCAGCGACGATCAATGGAATCGATGCCAGCGACGCGCCCAGCGACACCTCGAACGACGGCGCGGACGCAGGCGAACCCGGCAGGATAGCCGACGGGCACAGGATGTCCTCCGCCAGCGCAATAACCTCCCCACGCCGAAGGCTCAAATCCTCGATCACGATGCCGACCCGCGCCCCGGGCGCCTCGATAAGCTTGCAGCGGGCCCATGTCAGTGCGGCGATGAGCTCCGCCCGACGCGAAACGGCAGTCGTGCGTCGTACCGTTGCCTCGATGGGCGGCAGCGTATCGAGTCTCTCCAGCGTTGCGCCTTGGTTGCCCAATGCCGCGAAGAGGCGTTCCTGCTGGGGTGTGAACTCGAAAAATCCGGCGAGAATAATGGTGCGCTTCAGGGCCGGCACGCGCGGCGCGAGGGTCGCCAGCGCGTCGGGCAACCGGGCAACATCGAGCATGCCTGCGCGACGCAATTCGCCGGCATAGCGCTCAGCCCAGGCAGCAAACATCGACGCATCGTCGGGCTCGCGATCATCGCGTCGCCATGCGCGCCAACTTTCGCCGCCTGCCCCCCAGGCATGGACCAGCGACCAGGCTTCGGCGGCGATCGCCGCGGCTCCGCGCGGATTGAGCAGCGTGCGCCCGTCCGCGTCGACCATTTGCTCCCACAGCAATGCTGCCTGTGGCGGCGTCAGCAACAGAGTTTCGTCGTCCGTCACCCCGGCCGCAACGCATTGCTCCCACAGCGTTGTGAGCCACGTCTGATAAGGCAGGATGGAAGGGGTGGGCCAGGCCGTGAGGCCGGACGCCAATTGTTCGGCGTCGAATGCGTGCAGCAGCGCGCGGGCAAGGCGGCGATTGGGTGTGACGGCGATGGCGCCGTCAGCGAGCGAAGCAAGGATTGCGCGATTCACGCCCGCAATGGTATCCGAGCGCTAAGCCATTGCCGAACCTAGGGCGTTGGACGCGTGTAGGCGGCGCAGGCGTCGCGAAGAGCTTATTGGGACTGAATGAAGTCGGTGACGCCGGTGCTACGTGGTCGCTAATCGTCGCCCGCGGCCGCAATGGCTGCCAGGACGGGGGCCGATCTCTCCCCGGCGGCAGATGTTGCGACCGCTGCGGTCATCGGAAGATCATTGGTACGCGGCGTGAATTGCGTCCGCGAGATCGAAGCGGGGGTGGGCGCTTTCCATTCGCCGCACCAGTCGTCATCGCGAATCAGGGGCCACACGCCTTCGACAAAGTGGCCCTTGGCGCTCAGCGGATTCAGATGCGGTGAGTGCCGCCGGCATTGTCCCCACATCGCCGCGCGGCCGTCTGTGGGCCGCGCGTTGCGCCGGTCATAAAACTGGCAATTCAGGCATTTTTCCACGTTCCCCCCGGGCGTTGCGCCGCCGCTCTGATGTACGCTGCAGTAGCGCAGCGCCATCGATACGTCGCCCCACGATCGGTAACTGTTAACTGAGGGCTAACCGAGGTTAACCAACACTCATCGTTTCATGTTGAAAGTATTCGATGTTCATCCCAACGGACGAAGCTGCGCGGTCGAGCCGTGCCACCTGGTCGTTCTGGTCGTTGCAGCAGGTCACATGTAGATCGGTTGCGGCGATGCTCTGGAGCCGCTTACGATCAATGGACGATGGCGATCGAGCGCCACGCGTGCGAGAGGAAGTTTGCGCCTGTTGCGCGCCAGCATCGCGGCACCGGGCCGCATGCGCGCACGCGAAGGGGCGCGACGCGACGGCTCGACGCGGCAGCGTAATTGCGGCGCGGCGTCGAACCCGGGGCGCAAGTAACTCATGCGGCCCACGCGCTTACCGCGGTGATCAGAGGCATGGGGACATCCTGGACGCGCCTTGCCGGTCGCGTAGCCTGCTTGTCGAGCGTATTCTTGAGCTCAGCGTCGGCGGCGGCCGCAATGCGTTGCAGCTCCGCGTCGTACCGCTGCCGCTGTTCGGTGTCCGAAAGTATTGTGTACGCCTCGTGAATCATGCGGATCATCTGCTCGTCGGAATGACCATTCAAACGCTGTTTGATCGTTTGATAGGCAGCCTCGATTCTCGCCGTGGACGCGCCGGGAGGCAGGTCCAGGAAATCGTAGTGGGTATAGTCGTCCATGGCACGATCCTCGGTTGCGTTGGTATGTGGGGCACTCGCCTTTGAGGCATCAAATGCAACATCCATGCCATGGGTCGTTCCCGTTCGCGGGGATTCACCTAAGTCGCTGATTTTCTGACGGCCGAGCGTGGTGCAGTGCGCGTTCCGCCCTGCCCTCCCCGTGTCACGCCGGAGGTGCCGTGCAGGCAGAAAGGGGTGCCGCATTGCGGCACCTTGGCATCTACAGCATCGTGAGCGAGGTCGGACCGGATGGCGGCGGGAACGAGCGCTCGAGCTGCTTCAGCACCGAAGCGGGGAGACGCAGATCGGCAGCGGCGCGATTGTCGCGGACATGCGCTTCGCTTGCGGCCTTGGGAATCGCGCTCACTCCCGGTTGCCTCAGCAACCACGCCAGCGCGATTTGGGCGGTACTTGCGCCAAGCTCGGCGGCCAGAGCGCTCAAGTGGCGATCGCGCAGCAACCGGCCACGCCCTACGGGCGAATAGGCCATCACCGCAACCTGGTGCTTGCGGCAGAACGGAAGCAGGTCCCATTCGACGCCGCGGCAACCGAGGTGATACATCACTTGATTGGCGGCACAATGCGCTCCACCCGGCAGC
>DASZZK010000186.1:0-12597 GCA_035544975.1 Casimicrobiaceae bacterium
GCGGGACGCCATCTTGTCCTTGATCACCAGCGGCGGCTGGGCCACTTCCTTGAGCACGCCGTCGAGGCGATAGCGGATCCGATAGAATTTTTCGTAGGGCTCGAAATGAATGTCCGACACGCCCGTCGCGATGGCGTCGAGAAGAATCTTCTGTATATATCTGACCACCGGCGCATCGTCAACGTCGGGGTTGTTCCCGTCCTCGTCGGTCTGGGCTTGGCCGCCGGCATCCTGAAGGATGTCGACTTCGAGATCGTCGGCGGTGACCAAGTCCTTCAGCGTCTGGCCGAGGGTCTCGATGACCTTGACGATGGCAGCGCCTAGCTTGTCGTCCTCGACGACGACGGGATCGATCACCAGGTTGGTCTTGAATCTGACCTCGTCGAGCGCCTGCATATTCGCCGGGTCGGACACCGCGACGAACAGCCGGTTGCCGCGCTTACACAGCGGCAGGATGCGTCGCGTTACCGCTATTCGGGCGTCGACCAAGTCCTTGTTGATCTGTTCGAGATCGAAACCGCTGAGATCGAACAGCGGGGCGCCGAATGCGCGCGATGCGAAGACTGCGACCTGCGCTGCATTCATCCGCTTGGAAAGCAGCATTTGCTCGACGAAACCGACGTTCGCCGTCTGCGCCTGTCCCTGAAGCGTCTCAGCGTCGTATTCGGACAATAGGCCGTGCTGCACCATCGCCCGTGCCAAACCGCTGATATTCTGAGTTGCAGCCTTGGTAGCCATTGTAAGCATCGCGCCGGACCTCAGCAGAGGCCACGCGTGCATATTCCAGACGCATAAAAGTTAGCTTATCGATGATGCCTGCTCGCCCGTGGTTTGTAAAGGCAGCGAGGGGCTGCGGCCCACGGGTGGTGCCAGCTTGACGACCCTCACCGCGTGGTCCTGGACCTGCAGGACTTCGACCGTCTGTCCGGCGAGACGGAAGCTCACTCCGGCATCCGGGATATCGCCCAGATGCTCAACGATCAAGCCGCTGAGGGTTTTCGGCCCTTCCAGCGGAAAAGAAGTGCCCAACTTGCGATTAAGAACGCGCAGGGGCGCCATTCCGTCTACTACAACACTTCCATCGGGCTCGCGCTGAAAGATATCCGGGCCGCCGGGAGCCTGCGTCGTGAACTCTCCCACGATTTCTTCCAGGATGTCCTCGAGCGAGACCAATCCGAGCAATTCACCATATTCGTCGACGACAAGCCCCAGACGCTGGCGGTCGGCTTGAAACTGCTGCAGCTGTGCCAGAAGCGGCGTCCCCGCAGGAATGAAATAGGCGGGCCGGAGAATGCTGCGCAAATGTTCGGCATCCACTTCCCCCGACTGCTGCAGCCGGAGCACCTGTTTCAAATGCAGCACGCCGATGATGTTATCCAACGCGTGTTCGAAGACCGGCACCCGCGTGTGATAACTCGTCGCCAGTTGCTGCGCGAGCAGTGCCGGTTTCTCGGTCAGGTCGAGCGCCTCGATGTGGTTGCGCGGAGTCATCACGTCGTCGACGGTGACCGAGTCGAGATCGAGAAGATTGGCCAGCATGGCGCGATGCTTGCCGCGGAAATAGTGACCTTCGAGCACCAGGCTGCGCACTTCTTCCTGCGACAGCGCGGCCTCGGGCCCGTGCCCCGGATCGAACCGGAACAGCTTCAGCAAACCCTGCACGAAAAGATTGACGAACCAGACGACCGGCGTCGCCGCCTTGAGCATCGGCGACAGGATAAAGCTCACCAACGGCGCGAGCCTGTCGGCGTGCGCCGCACCGACGACCTTGGGCGTGATTTCCGAGAATACCAGCAGCGCGAACGAAATCACGACCGCCCCAACCGCGAGCGCCACCTCGCCCTCGCCGAACAGCTGCTTGGTGATCACCGCGGTGAGAGTTGCCGCGCCCGCGGCGACCAGCGTATTTCCAAGCAGGATCACGCCCAGGAGCTTGTCGGTGCGGGCGAGTAAGCCAAGCGCGAGCTTCGCTCCGCGCACGCCGCGCTGTGCACGCAGACGCAGCCGATAACGATTGACGGCCATCATCGCGGTCTCGGCAATCGAGAAGAAGCCCGAGACGACCAGCAGCACGATTACCCAAAGCAGAAGCGTGGAAACCGAAATGTCGCTCAAATCAGGAGACGCGAGAAAGAGGGCGGCCCGAGTATTTGGCCGCGCCGCGACGCTGTCAAGGAAGACGCGCTTCCAGCGCGCCTTGGTCAGATATGCCGGACTGTAACAGCCGCTTGCGATTCGATGTTCGGACCTTCTGACTCGACGCTAGCGCCGGAGGATGACTTCAAGCACGAATTTGCTGCCGACATAGGCAAGCAGAAGCAATGCGCTTCCGAACAGAATCCAGTTGAGCGCGGTACGGCCGCGCCAACCGAATCGGTGCCGCCCGACGAGAAGGGCGCCAAACGCAAACCAGGCAAGCACCGAGAACACTGTCTTGTAATTTAGGGTCAGCGGTTTCCCGAACAACTGCTCGGAAAAGAAAATGCCCGTCGCCAAGGTCAGGGTCAGCAGCGCGTATCCGGCGCCGACGATGCGAAACAGAAATTGCTCCATCGTCAAAAGCGGCGGCAGCTCACCCGCGTTCGGCTCGGGCAGGCCGCGATGAAGTCGCTTTTGCAGACCCATCAGCATCAGCGCCTGCATGGTCGCGACGATCAGCAGTGCATATGCGATCAGAGCGACGGCGATGTGCAACGCGGCCCACGGCTCCTCGCTGAAGGAAAACCGATGCGGATTCCTGAACAGGAGAGGAAGCCATGCCGCCAGCGCGGCCACCGGCAGCGCCACGATGGCGACGCCGGGCAGCGAGCGGGTGAGCGATCCGAGCCAGGCAAACAACGCAGTGAGGCCGGCGACCGCGGAGAGCGCGTTGGCGAGGCTCAAGTCCACCCCGTCGGCCGCGACGATCGCGCGGGAGACCAGGAATGCATGTCCGATCAAGCCGCAGGCGGTCAGCCAGGGCGCGATCGCAACGCGGCGATGAACTTCTGTTTTTGCCGGTTGGACCAGACGCTGCCATTCGAGCCACGCCGACGCAAGATATGCGGCGGATACCGACAGGTAGAGTAAAATCATGCGTGAAGTGCCTCGCGGCTGATTGAGTTTACACCAGCGCGCTTATGTCGCCGCCGCATGTGGATTACATTCCCCGATGCTTGACAGTCTGACCGCACGGCTCGGCCGTGTCATGAAGCAACTGCGCGGTGAAGCACGGTTGACCGACGCGAATATCCAGGACGCTTTGCGCGAAGTGCGCATGGCACTGCTCGAGGCCGATGTCGCGCTGCCGGTGGTCAGGGATTTCATATCCGCGGTGCGCGACAAAGCCGTCGGCCAGGAGGTGGTCAGCTCGCTGACGCCGGGCCAGGCCCTGGTCGGCGTCGTCCAGCGCGAGCTGGCGGCGCTCATGGGCGGCAGCGCGATGCCGCTCGATCTCGCCACCGCGCCACCGGCGGTCATCCTGTTGGCGGGATTGCAGGGCGCCGGCAAAACGACGACAGCGGGCAAGCTGGCGCGGCTGCTGCGTGCCGACATGAAAAAGAAAGTGCTGTTGGTGAGCTGCGACGTTTACCGACCGGCCGCGATCGAGCAGCTCAAGACGCTTGCGGCCCAAGTCGGTGTCGATTTTTTTCCTTCCTCGGCGAATGAGGCGCCGGTCGCGATTGCGCACGCGGCGCTCGATTGGGCCCGCCGCCACTATCACGACGTAGTGCTGGTCGATACCGCGGGCCGGCTCGCGATCGATGACGCGATGATGCAGGAGATCGCACTGCTGCACGCCGCGGTGTCGCCGGTGGAGACGCTTTTCGTCGTCGATGCAATGCAGGGCCAGGACGCGGTGAACACCGCGAAAGCGTTCGGCCAGACCCTGCCGCTCACCGGTATTGTTTTGACCAAGCTCGACGGCGATGCGCGCGGCGGCGCGGCGCTTTCGGTGCGCCAGGTCACCGGTGCGCCGATCAAGTTCGTCGGAGTCGGCGAGAAGCTTTCCGGGCTGGAAGTCTTCCATCCCGATCGCATGGCGTCGCGGATTCTCGGCATGGGCGATGTTCTGACCCTGATCGAGGATGCTCACCGCCAAGTTGATGAGCAGGCGGCGCGCACCTTGGCGAAGAAGGTCAAATCCGGCAAGGGTTTCGACCTCGACGATTTCAAGGCACAGATCGGTCAGATGCGAAAGATGGGCGGGATGGAAAGCCTCCTCGACAAGCTGCCCGGCGAGCTTGCCCGCGCCGCGCAAGGCAATCAGGTCGACGAGCGCGCGATTCGCAGGCTGGTGGGAATCATCGATTCCATGACGCCAGTCGAACGGGCCAAGCCGGAGCTCCTCAAGGCGTCGCGAAAGCGACGCCTTGCCGCCGGGGCGGGCGTGTCGGTGCAGGAGGTCAACCGCCTTCTGACCCAATTCGAGCAGGCGCAGAAGATGATGAAAATGGTGGCCAAGGGCGGTATGCAAAAAATGCTGCGCGGGCTGAAGGGTGCGTTCCCGGGCCTGCGCTAGTCCGGGCCTACATGGCGGCGGCCGATCGCGATTGCCAATGACGGGTTTTTCGTCGTATAATCAACGTCTTTTTCTGCGAGGCGGAATTCGCGATGGTTGTCATCAGACTGGCTCGGGGCGGCGCCAAGAAGCGGCCTTTTTTCAACGTCGTCGTGGCCGATTCGCGCAACCGTCGCGACGGGCGCTTCATCGAACGCGTCGGCTTCTACAACCCGATTGCAGGAGACGGGGAAGAGGGATTGAGGCTTTCGCTCGATCGAATCGACCATTGGAAGCATCGCGGCGCGATGCTCTCGGACACGGTCGCGGGCCTGGTGAAAAAGGCCGCGCTCGCGAAGCCAGCCCCCGCGCCTGCAGTGAACGCTGAATAAGGCAACCAAGGTAACCCGGACAACGAAGGCAGGCAGCGCGGCCGAGGCAGCGACGAAGTCCGCGTCGCGAGCGGCGGAGTCCATGGTAGTCATGGCGCGCGTGCTTGGCCCCTACGGCATCCAGGGCTGGATCAAGGCCCGGCCGTACACCGCCTCGATCGCGGCGCTTCTGGACTACACGACGTGGTGGCTGGCACCGGCTCGTGACGCCGACGCATGGCGGGAATTCGCGGTGCGCTCCGCCCGACAACACGGAGACACGCTGGTTGCCGCGCTCGACGGGGTCGCCGACCGCGAAGCCGCCCTTCAATGGCGGGGCGCGTGGGTGGCGGTGCCTCGCTCGGCATTGCCTTCGCCGAAAGCGGGCGAGGTTTATTGGTCCGACCTGGTCGGCTTGGCCGTCGTCAACCGGGCGGCAGAGACGCTCGGCCGGGTAAGCAAGGTGCTCGAGACCGGCGCCCACCCGGTGTTGCAGGTGGAGTCGGAGGACGGCGGCGAGCGGCTGATTCCGGTGGTCGCCGCCTATGTCGATGCGATCGATCCGGCCGCAGGTCGGATCATGGTGGATTGGCCGGCGGACTATTAAAGAGGTGATCCGCGAAAGCGGGTCGAGAGATGCGGATCGAAATCGTCACCCTTTTCCCCGAAATGGTGGAAGCCGCGGCATGCTACGGCGTAACCGGGCGTGCCCTGAGCAAAGGGATCTGGGCCTTAAGTTGTCGCAATCCGCGAGATTTTGCGACGAACGGCTACCGGGCCGTCGATGACCGACCTTACGGCGGCGGTCCGGGAATGGTGATGAGCGCCGAGCCTTTGGGCAAGGCGCTGCATGCTGCGCGCGAGGGCTTGCGGGCCGCGGGAATCGACGCTGCGCCGGTGGTGCATCTGTCGGCGCAAGGTGAGCCGCTCACCCATCGGCGTGTGGTCGAGCTCTCCCGAGGGCCCGGCATAGTGTTGCTTGCCGGGCGCTACGAAGGGGTCGATGAGAGGCTTCTGGAACGCGAGGTGGACCTGGAATTCGCGGTGGGAGATTTTGTCGTTTCCGGCGGCGAGCTTCCGGCGCTGCTGCTGATCGACGCGGTGGTTCGGCAGCTGCCCGGCGTTTTGAACGATGAACAGTCCAAGGTCGACGAGTCGTTTGTCGACGGCCTGCTCGATTGTCCGCACTACACGCGGCCGGAGACCTATCAAGGCCGTGCCGTGCCGCCGCTGCTGTTAGGCGGGGACCATTCGGCGATAGCGCGCTGGAGACGCAAGCAGGGGCTGGGACGCACTTGGCTGCGGCGCCCGGATTTGCTCGCCGCGCGAGGGATGAATGAAGAGGAAACGAGCCTGCTCAAGGAATACTTGAGCGAGCTCATAGAAGCGTCGGACGAAGGCAGCAAACAGCAGTAGCATAGAAGCGATTACAGATAAGCGTGCGTAACAGATGGCGATTCTCGCGCTGCGCACGAAGGCCACGGGCCACAACGTTCATGGAGCATACGCAGATGAATATCATCGATACGCTGGAACAGGAAGAAATTGCCCGCCTGGGCAAGACCGTGCCCGAGTTCTCGCCGGGTGATACCGTCATCGTCAACGTCAATGTCGTCGAGGGTGAGCGCAAGCGCGTGCAGGCGTACGAAGGCGTCGTGATAGCCAAGCGGAACCGTGGACTGAACTCCTCGTTTGTCGTGCGCAAGATATCAAGTGGAGAAGGCGTCGAGCGAACATTTCAGACTTATTCCCCGCTCATCGCGAGCGTTGAAGTAAAACGCAAAGGCGATGTAAGGCGCGCAAAGCTCTATTACCTCCGCGATCGTTCGGGAAAGTCGGCTCGTATTCGCGAGAAGCTCGCGCACCGCGAAGGCGGCAAGCAGGGCGAATAGCGTTTGCCCTAGGCGCGGTCCCGAGGAAAATGAGGAGAAAGCGGCCATTCGGCCGCTTTTTTATGGCGTGGCGATGCCTGGCGGACCTTTTTTCCAGGATCCGCCCGCACCGATAAACTGACGTAGCGCGGCAGCGATTGCCGTTGAGCGCCACTGCGAAGCCGGGTTCAGGGCCGTGACGACAACCGCTTGCATTGGAACCGCATTTATCGGAATATTCCAATGTCAGAATCCGTGCCTTTTCGACCCCAGATAATTCAATGAAAGCGACGCTTTACGAAGCGCTCGGTATTAGGCAGCTCGCATCCGAAGAGGAAGTGCGGGCCGCGCTGCGCCGCCTGATCCGAAAATATTATGCGAAAACGCGAGACGGTCAGGGCAACGTTGAAGAAGCGCTCCGCTTCATAAATCATGCCAGCCGCATACTTAGCGATCCGGACCATCGGCTGCACTACGACAAGGAGCTCTCGGTTACCACCGAGGCGAATACCGAGCAGCGGATCGCGCACTTCGTGACCAACGTCGCGGGCACGCTCGGGGGAACTGCGAGCCGCGATGACGTCATCGAGATCGGCGACGAAAAAGCATTGACGCTGCCTTCGGACTCGCCCGAAAAGCATCCGCATCATCCCGGGTTGACCGAGCGCGTTGCCTCGATCGGGCGCTCGACGCTCGGCCAACTCGCCTTGTGCGTGTTTTTCGGAGCGTTCATCGCGGCGGCCATCGTGTTTGTAACGCCCACGGACGCGGTGCTGGTCGCGAAGCAGGTTCTGGTCTGGCTCACGCTGTCTCTGCTGGCGCTTGCACTGGTCTATGGGATCGTTCACGGGCTGGCGTGGGTACGTCATCGCAGATTCACCTCGGCGCCGGCGCTGGTTCCGCAAACGGACTTGGCGATCCTCAATTGGCGACGGGAAAAAAGCGTTTTTCTGGGCACCGAAAATCCGCAGGAGGATGCGAGCTGGATCTTCCAGTTGCGCATGGCCGAGCTCGAGCGTGCCAAAGCCGGCCGCACCAGCGAGCCCCGGCCTTGGAACCGCCTCGCCGCGCGGCTGTTCGACTATTCGATCTGGGGGCTGGTGCTCGCGCTTCTGCTCTCGGCGCTGCACACCGGCGGGGTGGTCAGCGACGCCACCGCGTTCTGGGTGGGGCATCCCTTGTTCGCGCCCATCCTGATCACCTTGACTTGGGTGCCGATCGAGGCATTGCTGATCGCGGCGCTTCAGCTCACGCCGGGCAAGTGGCTGTTCGGCATCTATCTCCAGTTTTCCATAAGCGACGCCTACGCGCGGCGCGACGTTCGGGCGCAATTGCGTCGCGCGCTTCGACGCTCATTTCGTGTCTGGTGGGAGGGTATCGCCTGCGGGTTTCCCCTGCTCACGCCGATATTGGTTGCCGTCGCGTACGAGAAGATTGCGCAACATGGCGAGACCGACTGGGACTTCGCGGAGGATTGTCTTGTCACCCACAGCCCGCCGGGAGTGCTGAATACCATTACCGGTGTCGTCGGATTGGCGGCGATGCTCTGGCTATACGGAGTCGCCTGGCATGAGCCGATGGCCGATTCGATCACCGCCGCCAAGAACGCGGTGGTGGCCTGGGTGCCCTCGCCGCCGTCGCTGTTGCCGCGTGGTTTTCAGGGCGACATGGGCAAGATCAGCGCAATCGCCAAAGGCATCAGCGCATCGCTGCAGGGCCCTGATGCGCCCGTGGCTGATTCGGCCAACGATGTCGACACGACTGCGCTGTTTGCCGAACGGCAGGCCCGGCTTGCGCTTTTTCGCGGGGAAGGGCCGCGCATGCTGCAGGCCGGGAACTGGCGCCGCGCAACTGAGATCTGCCGTGCTTGGTCCAACCTCGAGTTCTGGAATCCCGAACCGTGGCGCTGCCTGGGATACGCGCTGCAGGCGCAGGGCTATCATCAGGAGGCGATCAACTCGTTCCGTAAGGCCATGCAATACGACCCCGCGGATCGAACGCTCGATTCGGCCATCGACAAGAGTCAGCGCGGCATCGTCGCCGACTTCCTGAACCGGTACCGGCGCTAGTACGCTAGGCCCCGGGGCTCGCGGCGTCGGATTCGCCGGCGGCGTCCTGCGCCTCGATACTCCGGCGCACGGCGTCCATATCCAGCGCCTTGGCTGCGGTAAGCACCTGCTCCAAGGCGGCGGCGCCCAGTGCTCCGGCGTCCGTGAAGACGATGATGTTGTCACGAAAGATCATCAGCGTCGGGATCGATCGAATGCCGAACTGCGCGGCGATTTCCTGCTGATCTTCGGTGTTGACCTTGGCGAACAAGGCATCCGGATGCCTTGCCGCGGCAGCAGCGAAGACCGGCGCGAACGCACGGCAGGGCGCGCACCACGGGGCCCAGAAGTCGATGATCGCGAAGGGATGATTGTCGATGGACTTCGCGAAATTATCGGAGGTGAGCTCGAGGATGGGCATTGCGTCCTCGGCGAGGGTTGCTTGCTTGTTGCTCTGGTTCATAGCCGATCCTAAAGTTTCGCCGATGAGACATGCCCGCAGGCTCAACGCTGTATCGCTCACTCGCTACTTGCGCTGGAGCAGGAAGAAGAACGCCCCGTCCTGCTCGCCGTGCTGCAATAACAGGTTTCCAGTCTGCTTCGCGAACGCCTGAAAATCACGGACCGCGGCAGGGTCGGTCGCGAGGATGCGCAACACCTGGCCGCTGCTCATGTCGTTGAGGGCTTTCTTGGTGCGCAGGACCGGCAGCGGGCAGTTCAGCCCCCGCGCATCGATTTCCCGATCAAAATGAGCAATCGCTTCCATACTCAGACCCTAACTCGCAAGCGGTAATCCCGTGCGCGTCCAGCCGGCGATGCCGCCGCCGAGGTTGTAGACGCGCTGAAATCCACGCTGTTCCAACCAGGCGCACCCTTGCGCGGAGCGCGCCCCGGATTGACAGATCAGAACCACCGGTGCACGAGGATCAAAAGCGTCGACTTTCGTCGGCAGCGTTCCCAGCTCTGCGTGCTGCGCGCCGGCAATCGTTCCGCGCGCAAACTCGCCCGCGGTTCGGACATCGAGCAGCAATGGCCGATCGTCGCCTTCGAGGAGCGCCTTCAATTGCGGGGCATCGACAGTCTGGAACATGAGGGCGCCTAACAAGACTCTCAAGTATAACAAAGCCGCAGCGTCCCCCTCCTCGCTTAAGGGTCTACAAGAGACGGCAAAGCCGAGCTTGGCTCTCGGACGAGAGCGACGGCGTACGAGTCTAGCGACGGATCTTTTTCAGCAACGCGCTCGTCGACCGACCGGATAGCAGCGGGATGGCTTCGAAGCGACCGCCCCAGCCGAGCACTTCGGCGGCCCCCACCGTTGTCCCGACATCGTAGTCTCCACCTTTGACAATGATGTCGGGATGACACTGCAAAACGAGCTGCAGCGGCGTTTCTTCCTCGAAAGCCACGACCAGGGTCACCGATTCGAGCGCCGCGAGCACCGCCATTCGATCCTCGAGTGGATTGAGCGGGCGGTCGGTTCCCTTGTTCAACTTGCGCGCCGAGAGGTCGGTGTTGACGCCGACCACCAGAGACGCGCCGAGACGGCGCGCGTGGTCAAGGTAGGTGACGTGTCCCCGATGAAGAATGTCGAACACGCCATTAGTGAAGACCAGGGGACGGGCCATCGCGGCAACGCGCGCGGCCAGAACGTCCCGCGCGGCCAGCTTGGTGGCGAACGCGGGCGCCGCAAAGCTCGTCAATTGATGTACTCGAACACCTTGACGACGCGCTGGACACCGCTGGTCGTGCGGGCGATTTCCGCCGCGGCGTTCCCTTCCTCGGGACGCACGATGCCGAGAAGATAGACGGTGCCGCGCTCGGTCACGACCTTGACGTGGTTGATCTGGAACTTGTTGGCTTCGACGAACCTGGCTTTGACCTTGGACGTAATCAGCGTGTCATTGCTGCGCGGGCCCAGGTTCGAGGCGGCGCCGATCAGCAGATCGTTTTGCACGCTGCGCGTCTTCGGCATCCTGCGCGCGATCTCGCCGATCTCGGTCTTGACGCTGTCGGAGGGCACTTCGCCGGTCAACAAGACATTTCCGTTGTAGCTGGTGACATTGACGTGAACATCATTGCCTTTGAAACGCTCGAGAATCTGTGCGACCGACTTGTCTTCGATCAGTTCGTCATCGAGCTGCGCGCCGGTACTGCGCCGGTCGGTGGCGATCGCCGCAGTGGCGGCAACGCCGCCTAGCACCAGGGGAATGCAACCGCTTAAGCCGAGCGCGCAGGCAAAAACCGCCGCCGCCGCGAAGATTGGGATTGCCGACGGCAGGCGCGGCGTCGTGCCGAATATCATGTTTCGTCTCCGAGCAAACTGGCGTCGATGGCATCGCACAGGCAATGAATGGTCAGGATATGGACCTCCTGAATCCGTGCCGTGCTGGAATGCGGTACGCACAGATGGACATCGGCCGGCGATAGGAGTTCACCCATGCGGCCTCCACCTCTACCGGTCAGGGCAACCACTCGCATCTCGCGCTCATGCGCGGCGGCGATGGCCGCGGCAACGTTGCCCGAATTCCCCGAGGTCGAGATGGCGAGCAATACGTCGCCGGCGCGGCCCAGGGCGCGAACCTGCTTTGCGAACACCTGGCTGAAATCGTAATCGTTGGCGATCGCGGTCAGGATCGACGTGTCGGTGGTGAGCGAGATCGCCGGCAACTCGGGACGTTCGCGCTCGAAGCGGCCGACCATCTCCGCCGAAAAATGCTGTGCGTCCGATGCCGAACCGCCATTGCCGCACGCCAGCAGCTTGCCGTCGGCAAGGAGGCAATCGGTCATCAGCGCCGCGGCACGGACAATCTGCGGCGCCATGGCCTCCGCCGCCGCGAGCTTGAGCTCGGCGCTTTCGGCGAAGTGCGCCTTGATACGCAATGCAATGTCCATCGAAGCGAGCCAGGCTTACAAAATTTGATTGTAACAACAATCGTCGCGAGGCCGCCTCGCCGTTGTTCGATACCTCGAGGCCCGCTCGCGCGGGCGTTCGGTTGCCGGACTGTCAGCCGATATCGATGTCGACCAGCCATTCGATCCGCGCCAAATCGAGTCCGTCGAGCAATATGGCGTCGAAGCGGCATGGCGGCTCGCGCCTGAGATTCGACAGGAAAAGGCCAGCGGCGAACTTGAGCCGGCGGCGCTTGGCGGCAGTGATGCTTTCTCGAGCCCCGCCGAAGGCACTGCTGCTGCGCAAGCGCACTTCGACAAACACGAGCGTGGCCCCGTCACGCGCGATAAGGTCGATCTCGCCGCCGCGGCAGCGATAATTGCGCTTGACGACGGCGAGCCCGCGCGCCTGCAAAAATTCGGCGGCAAGCGCCTCGGCCGCGGCTCCGGCATTCACCCGGAACTCATTGGCCTGCGGCGTCGGGCATCGCACGTCCGTTGCGTATCACCATCAACCTGCCCTGGCGCGCAAAGGTGCGGGCGGGCGTCAGCGAGAGATGTCCGGTTGCGCCGTCCAGCTCTACGCGATCCGGAGGCGCGGGCTCGGCGAACATCTGCGCCAGCGCCAGGCCGTCGAGGCCGAGGGCATAGAGCCGCTCCAGCAGCGGGCTTTCGTAGCGCGTCCGCGGCGGCCCCGCCGAGCCCGGACTCTCGGGCTCCGCGAGCCATGGGATCTCGACGTAACGAACGCCCTCCAGATCCCTCAACATCGTCGGCGGCAAGTCGTCGGCGATCTGACTCACGGCATAGACGCGCACCTGGGGCAGGAACGACTTCGCCAGCGCGACGTCCTCGCCGTCGATCGCCAGCAGGACCGCGTCGGGAGGGCGCGTCGCGAGCTCGCGTCTGAGCTGTCCCAGCCATTCCGGGTTCGCGTC
>DASZZK010000187.1:0-8249 GCA_035544975.1 Casimicrobiaceae bacterium
ATCAGCATGGTCGAGGGCGCCAAGCGGCAGAAGACGCCGAACGAGATCGCGCTGACCATACTGCTGGTGGCGATGACTCTGGTGTTCCTGCTTGCTACTGTCACCTTGCTGCCCTATTCGCTCTACAGCGTCGAGGTGGCGAAGGCGGGCACGCCGGTGACGATCACGGTGCTGGTCGCGCTGCTGGTATGCCTCATCCCGACGACGATCGGCGGATTGCTATCCGCGATCGGCGTCGCTGGAATGGGCCGCATGATGCGCGCCAATGTGGTGGCGACATCCGGCCGCGCCGTCGAGGCGGCAGGCGACTGCGACGTATTACTGCTGGATAAGACCGGTACCATAACGTTTGGCAACCGCCAGGCAGCGGGACTCTTCCCGTTGTCGGGGGTAACGGTTCAGCAGCTCGCCGAGGCGACGCTGTTCGCCTCGCTCGGCGATGAGACCCCCGAAGGCAAGAGCATCGTCGTCTACGTCAAGCGCGCGTTTGGGGTCGTGCCACCGGCGCTGGTACCCGGCAGATTCACGATCATCCCCTTTTCCGCGCAGACGCGGATGAGCGGCGTGACCTACGAGGGACGGGAGTTGCGCAAGGGCGCGCTCGACGCGGTCCGCGCGTGGGTCGTCGCGCAGAGCGGGACGATCGACGTCGAGCTCACTACGCGCGTCGAGGACGTGGCTCGCCGCGGCTCGACTCCGCTGGTGGTGGCCGAGGGTCGCCATGTTCTCGGCGTCGTCGAGCTGAAGGACATCGTCAAGACGCACATCAAGGAGCGCTTCGCCGAGCTGCGCAGGATGGGGATCCGCACCATCATGATCACCGGCGACAACAAGCTCACGGCGGCGTCGATCGCCGCCGAGGCCGGCGTCGATGACTTTCTCGCCGAAGTGACGCCGGAGGCGAAGCTCAAGCTGATCCGCGATATCCAGGCGGAAGGCAAGCTCGTCGCGATGACCGGTGACGGGACCAACGACGCCCCTGCGCTGGCGCAAGCCGACGTCGCGGTGGTAATGAACAGCGGCACGCAGGCGGCGAAGGAAGCCGGGAACATGGTCGATCTCGATTCCAACCCGACCAAGCTGATCGAGATCGTCGAGATCGGCAAGCAGCTCCTGATGACGCGAGGAGCGCTCACTACATTCTCGATCGCCAACGACGTCGCCAAGTATTTCGCGATCATCCCGGCGGCATTCGCCAGCACCTATCCCGTGCTCGACACACTCAACGTCATGAACCTTGCGACACCAAACAGCGCCATCCAGTCGGCGGTGATCTTCAACGCGCTGATCATTCCGGCGCTGATTCCGCTGGCCCTCAAGGGCGTCAAGTATCGCCCGGTCGGTGCTGCCGCTATCCTGCGGCGAAACATGCTGATCTACGGCGTGGGAGGCATCCTGCTGCCCTTCATCGGCATCAAGCTGATCGATTTAGTGCTCGTGGCGCTGAAGCTCGCCTGATACAAGGAGAACCACCATGTTTGCGCAACTCATGCCTGCACTCCGGATGCTCGTCGTCATGTCGGCGCCGACCGGCGTCATCTACCCGTTGGTCGTTACCGGCGTTGCGAAGGTCGCGTTTCCGCGAGCGGCCAACGGCAGCTTGATCGAGGCAGACGGAAAGACGCTGGGGTCCGACCTGATCGGCCAGCCGTTCGACGATCCGAAGTATTTCTGGAGCCGGCCGTCGGCGACCTCACCGCAACCCTACAACGGAATGGCGTCGTCAGGCTCGAACCAGGGTCCCCGCAACCCGGCATTAGCCGACGCGGTCAAGGATCGGATCAAAGCGTTGCGCGATGCCGATCCGGGCAACACGGCGGCTGTCCCGGTCGATCTCGTAACTGCTTCGGGCAGCGGTCTTGATCCGCATATCAGCGTCGCTGCGGCGGAGTACCAACTCTCGCGGGTTTCGAAGGCACGCGGACTGGCAGCCGAGCAAGTGCGCGGTCTCGTTGCCGAAAACACCGAAGGGCGCACGCTTGGGGTGCTGGGTGAGCCTCGGGTCAACGTGCTCAAGCTCAACATCGCGCTCGATCGCGCCTCGAAATGATCGTGCGGCCCGATGGCCCAGAACTCGTGCACCGTGCAACTTGATCGGGGTCCCCGTGACCGCCTGATCGGCGCCTGAATCCCGGCGGCTCGGGGCCGATGGGGCGGCCGGCAGTACACAAATCGGTCGACCACTGTTAGGCTCAAGCATGCCAAAACAGCGCCCGGATCCTGATCAACTTCTCGCCGAAGTCAAGGCGCAGGAAGCGAGCGCGGCGCGCGGCCGGCTCAAAATCTTCTTCGGCGCCTCGGCTGGGGTTGGCAAGACCTATGGCATGCTCGTCGCAGCCCAAACGCTGCGCCGCGCAGGAAGCGACGTTGTCATCGGCGTGCTCGAAACGCATGGCCGCGTCGAAACAGCCGCGTTGCTCGATGGTCTTGAGCAATTATCGCCACTGCTGCTCGATGTTCAGGGCGCATCGGTCAAGGAATTCAATCTCGATGCCGCGCTCGTACGCCGCCCCGCGCTGATCCTTGTCGACGAGCTTGCCCACACCAACGCGCCGGGCGCGCGTCATCCGAAACGCTGGCAGGACATCGACGAATTGCTGGCAAGCGGCATCGATGTCTTCACGACTCTCAACGTCCAGCATCTGGAGAGCCTGAACGACGTCGTCGGTGGCATCACCGGCATCCGGGTTTGGGAAACCGTTCCCGATACGTTTTTCGACGAGGCCGACGATGTAGTGTTGGTCGACATTCCAGCCGACGAGTTGCTCGCACGCCTCAAGGCGGGCAAGGTCTACATGCCCGAGCAGGTCGAAGGCGCTGCGGGAAATTTCTTCCGCAAGGGCAACCTCATGGCGCTACGCGAGCTTGCGTTGCGCCGCACGGCCGATCGTGTCGAAGATGACGTTCAAGCCTATCGCACCGACCAAGCCATCCAGCGCATCTGGAAAACCGAGGCATCGCTGCTCTGCTGTGTGGGCCCCGACCCAGGCGGCGAGCATGTGGTCAGGAGCGCGGCACGGCTTGCCAATCAGCTCGCCATCGAATGGACGGCAACCTATGTCGAGACGCCCAAGCTGCAGCGCCTTCCGCCGGAGGAGCGCGAGCGCATTCTCAAGACCTTGAAATTGGCGCAAGACCTTGGCGCCAAGACGGCCATCCTTTCCGGCAGCGATCCGGCATCTGCCATTGTCGAATACACCCACATCCACAATTTTTCGAAGCTTGTCGTGGGCCGCGCCCGCTCGAATCGAAAGTGGCCTTGGTCACGCAGCGTTGCGACGCGCGTGGGCGCTCTTGCGCCCGACGTAGATGTAATCGAAATCGGTCGCGGTGAGCGACAGCCCAAGCAACCGAGGCAGGATATGGTCCCCGAGGCCGGGGAGGATCCACGCCGTACTGCCAAACGCCTTCGCTATGTGTGGGCGTTGCTTGCGTGTTTCGCGACCACATTAATCGCCACGCCGCTGCAGCCGTATTTCGACCTTGCCAACATCGTGATGCTTTTTCTGCTCACGGTCGTGCTGATTGCCGTCAAATTCGGACGCGGTCCAGCCGTCCTTGCCGCCTTCGTCAGCGTCGCAAGCTTCGATTTCTTTTTCGTGCCGCCGCGGTTCTCATTTGCCGTGTCGGACGTTCAGTACCTGCTCACGTTAGTGGTAATGCTAGCCATAGCGCTCATTACCGGGCAGATGACCGCCGGGTTGCGTTACCAGGCACGTGTCGCCTCTTCCAGAGAGGAGCGTGCCCGCGTGCTCTACGAGTTCGCGCGAGATATGTCCAGTCTGCTCCAGACCGAACAAGTGGTGGAGGCTGCGAACAAGTTCATTGCCGCCACGTTCGACGCGAACGTAGCGATCCTAATACCGGACAATCAGGACCGGCTCGTGCTTCACAATCCGGGTGGACTTATGCTCACGACGGATCTGCGTGCCGCGGCTCAATGGTCGTATGACAAGTCGCAGCCAGCCGGCGCCGGCACTGATACCCTTCCTGGCAGTGAATTTCTATATTTGCCGCTGCGCGCACCAATGCGCACGCGTGGTGTGCTGGCCGTCAAAGCGGCGAATCGGCGTCTGCTCATGGTGCCGGAGCAGCGGCGCCACCTGGATACCTTTGCCGCGCTGGTCGCGATCGCCCTCGAACGTGTGCACTACGTCGAGGTGGCGCAGCAGGCGCTCATTCGCATGGAATCCGAGCGCTTGCGCAATTCCCTGCTGGCCGCGCTTTCTCACGACCTGCGCACTCCTCTCGCTGCGCTGGTCGGCCTGGCGGAGTCGCTCGAGCTGACCAAGCCCGAGCTCTCCAGCCTGCAGCGCGACACTGCGCAAGCAATCGCGGAGGAAGCGCGCCGGATGAACGAGCTAGTTAACAATCTGCTCGACATGGCACGTATCGAGAGCGGAGATGTCAAGCTGCGCCGCGAATGGCAGTCCGTCGAGGAAGTCGTCGGCAGTGCGCTCAAGGCTGCCCGACCGGCACTGACGAATCAACGCGTCGAGGTCGCGGTGCCGCCGGATCTGCCGTTGGTCGAGTTCGACGCGACGTTGATCGAGCGTGTGTTGTATAACCTGTTGGAGAATGCAGGCAAGTACACGTCGGCTGGAACCGTCATACGCATCGCTGCCGAAGCATCGGCTGATCAACTACTGGTCACGGTTAGCGACGATGGCCCGGGTGTTCCGCAAGCGCAGCGCGAACCGATTTTTGAGAAGTTCACTCGTGGTTCGCGCGAGTCAGCGACGCCCGGCGTGGGACTGGGGCTCGCGATCAGCCGCGCCATCGTCGAAGCACATCGTGGACGAATCTGGGTCGACGAAAACTCCGGAGGAGGGGCCCGATTCTCTTTCACCCTGCCGCTCGGTACCCCGCCCGAAATGCTGCTGTCCGAAGAGCCTGTGACCGGCAAGGCATAGCTGCTGAACCGATGAGCGACGCTGCCCCCATCGCGATTCTGGTCGAGGACGAACGCCAGATCCGGCGATTCGTTCGCACGGCGCTCGAGACCGAGGGCTGGAATGTGTTCGAGGCCGAGACGCTCAAACACGGTCTCGTCGAAGCTGGAACCCGCAAGCCCGACGTCGTCATTCTCGACCTGGGACTGCCAGATGGAGACGGCATCGATTTCATACGCGATTTGCGTACCTGGTCGGCGATCCCGGTGATCGTGCTCTCGGCGCGGGTCCACGAGACCGACAAAATCAAAGCCCTGGATGCAGGCGCCGATGATTATCTGGCTAAACCGTTCGGCGTGGGCGAGTTGCTTGCGCGCGTGCGTGCCGTCCTTCGCAGGAAGGTCGCGGCGGGGACAGAAAAGCTTTCCGTTTTCCGTTTCGGGGAGGTAGAAGTCGACCTAACCAAGCGGGTGGTCCGCAAGCGCGGCGCGGAAGTCCATCTCACCGCCATTGAGTATCGGTTACTCTCGACGATGATTTCGAACGCGGAAAGAGTAATTACGAATCGCCAAATACTCCTTGAAGTATGGGGACCGTCGTATGTTGCGCACGAGCATTACGTTCGCGTGCATATGAGTCATCTGCGTCGCAAACTCGAGGACGACTCGGCGCAGCCGAAACACCTCCTGACGGAGACCGCCGTGGGCTACAGGCTTGTGCCATAGTTGCGCCATGAAGATCCTCGCTGCACTGCTATTCGCCTGCGTGTTCGGTTCGAGTGCCCCATCGGCACACGACTATGCGCTCAAATCGCTCAAGATCGATCACCCGTTTGCGCGCGCGACTCCGCCGGGAGCCAAGGTCGCCGGCGTGTTCGTGACGGTCGAGAACACCGGCACTCAACCCGATCGGTTGCTAAGTGTGTCAACGCCGATAGCCGGCGTCGCCGAGCTGCACCAAATGAGCGTCGACGCGGGCGTAATGAGGATGCGGGGCGTTGCGGCATTGGAAGTGCGACCGGGCGAAAAGCTGCAGCTCAAGCCCGGCGGGTATCACGTGATGCTGAGCGAGTTGAGGCGGCCGCTCAAGGTCGGCGACAAGTTTCCTCTGACGCTCACGTTCCAGAACGCCGGCACGATCGATGTGTCGGTGTGGGTCGAGGAAATGGGAGCCAGCGCCGCCGCGCATGGACATTGATGGGTCGCTGTCCGTGCTGCGGCGATCGAACACATCGGCCCGCGTGCAATCGATTCCCTGCCCGCCTCTGTGGATAGTAAGATTCTCAGATGACTTCGTCGACGCCTCGCGGCTTGGCCGCAGCTGCCGACACGCCCGCTGGCGCGGCGGCCACCGGCGGCGCGCCACGGGCCGTCGCAACCTGGCTTCTCGTCTGCTGCGCCCTGGTGTTCGCGTTGATCGTGGTCGGCGGCGTGACTCGCCTGACGCATTCGGGCCTGTCGATTACCGAATGGCAGCCCATCGTCGGCACGCTGCCGCCGTTGTCCGAGTCGCAATGGAACGAAGCGTTTGCCAAATATCAAACGACGCCCGAGTACCGGCAGGTGAATCGCGGGATGAGCATCGAAGCGTTCAAAGGCATATTCTGGGTGGAATATGTCCACCGCCTGCTCGGGCGCCTGGTGGGGTTCGCATTCATCGTGCCGCTGCTGTGGTTTGTCGCACGCGGAAAACTGCCGCCGGCTCCCGGTCTGGCGCCGAAGCTGTTCGGTATTTTCCTGCTCGGCGCTTTGCAGGGAGCATTGGGCTGGTACATGGTTCAAAGCGGCCTGGTCGACGACCCGCGCGTGTCGCAGCTGCGGCTCACCGCGCATCTGGGTCTCGCACTGCTGATCTTCGCGGCGATGTTCTGGACTGCGCTTACGCTCCTGCAGCCGGCGGGACGCGCCGATGCGCGGATCAGGCCGCTCTTTCGCGCCGCGACGGCGCTTGCGGCACTGATTTTCGTCATGGCGCTGTCCGGCGGCCTCGTTGCCGGAATTCGTGCGGGATTCGCCTACAACACCTTCCCGCTCATGAACGGCTATGTCGTGCCGCCGGAAATCATGCTGCTGAGTCCCTGGTACATGAACTTCGTCAACAACATGGCCACGGTTCAGTTCGATCATCGGCTGCTCGCGTGGACGCTCCTGGCGCTGGTGCCGATCTGGTGGTGGCGGGTCCGGTCAACGCCCGCGATCCCGGCCCGGGCGCGCCGCGCCGCGCACTTGTTGCTCGCGATGCTGCTCATTCAGGTGACGCTCGGCATCACGACCCTGCTGCTCGTCGTGCCGCTGCCGCTCGCGGCTCTGCACCAGTCGGGCGCGGTGCTGCTCTTTGCGGCGGCCCTTTATGCTGCGCACGCGCTGCGTCGGCAAGCCGGGGACAGCGACGATTTGCTTTCGGCGGCGTCTGGCGGGATGATTGAAATCCCGCCGCGTATCGAGCGGCGCGACTAAAGCGTGTCCATGACCGAAACCAGCAAGCTCGACGAACCCTTAAGCGATGCCGACTACGACGAGCTCGAAGCGTTCCTGGGCTCCAATGTCGTTCCGCAGGACTGCATGGACCTGGAAATGCTCGACGGGTTCCTCACGGCGATCGTCAGCGGCCCCGAGCTCATTCAGCCGTCCGAGTGGCTGCCCGTGTTGTGGAGCGACAGCCAGCGCAGCGTGACGCCGGTGTTCCAGAACAACGAGCAGGCCGAGCGCATTCTGTCGCTGGTACTTCGTCTTCAGCAGAGCATCCGCCGCACGCTCGCGGAATCGCCGACGCGTTTCAAGCCGCTCCTGTATCACGCCGAAACGGACAACAAGGATGAGCGCAGCCCGCCCGAAGCAAGCGCGTGGTGCGAAGGATTCATGACCGGCGTGCTGCTTCGCGAGCAGGAATGGGAGCCGCTCTACTCGGAAGAGTCCTCGCGCGACTGGATGTTGCCAATCGAAGCGCTGGCCTACGGCGATCACGATCCCGAGTACCTCGACTGGGTGGACACCGACGAAAAGAGGCTGGGCATGATCGACGAGCTTCCCATCGCGACGGTGTTGATCTCGCGTTTCTGGCAGGAGCGCAATCGCACCGATACGCCGAACCGGGCCGAGCGGCGCGCGCAGCGGCGCGAAGCCTCGCGCAAGGGTCGCCAGCGGCTGCATTGACGGACTGCGCTCGCAGTCACGCGCAAAAAACCTGCGTCGTCCCCGCCCCCGATTCAAGCATTCGAGGGCAGGCTTCAGCGGGGACCCAGCGGCGTTCGTCAACGATTGCCGGCTTACGCAGGAGTCTCGTAGCGCAATAAGGCGACGGGGATCGCTGCAAAGATGCGCGCCAGCGCGACGCCATCGGCGCCGACCTGATGCGTGG
>DASZZK010000188.1:0-3567 GCA_035544975.1 Casimicrobiaceae bacterium
TCTGCGAGCTGTTGCCGGCAGTCACGTTGCCGTACTTGCGATCGAAAAACGGCTTCAGCTTGGCGAGATTTTCGGGCGTCGAATCTTCACGCACGCCATCGTCGGCCGCGTAGACGTTGCCGTCGCGGTCGAACAGCGCCACGATCTCTCCGTCGAAGTGCCCGGCTTTTTGCGCTGCCAGCACCCGCCGGTGACTCTGCGCCGAGAACCCGTCCATTTCGCGCCGCGTAATGCCGAATCGATAGGCGAGGTTTTCGGCGGTCTGTCCCATGAGCAAGCCGACCATCGGATCGGTGAGCCCCTTCATGATGCCGATCACCGGCGTCAGCATCTCGGCCGGACGGAGCTTGAAGAACGCGCCTGCCTTGGCGCCGAAGGTCCTGGCGGTGCTAAAGTTGGCAAACCACAGCACCATCTTGTCGGAATAGAGGAGCGGCGCGCGGGACAGCGCATCGACGCCGCCCGCCAGCACGAGCTTGGAACGCCCGGCACGAATGTTGGTGATCGCCGAATCCAGGGCCTGCATCCCGGAAGCGCAATTGCGCATCACCGTCCAGCCCGGCACTTTCAGTCCGCAGCCCATGCGCAGAGCGACGACGCGCCCGATATTGACCTCGTCGGGCGATGGGCTCGCGCAGCCGAGAATCACCTCGTCGAGCTCCGGGGGCGAAAATGGCATGCGCGTGAGCAGCGCACGGCCGGCCTGCACCGCGAGATCCGACGCCGCAAACGGTCCCGGTTTGCTTCGCGCCTTCAAAAACGGAGTACGCGCGCCGTCGACAACATAGATTGGCTGATTCATCGCAGCCTCACATTTTCAGAGAGCAACCCATCAAGGCAAAGATGCTGCAGCGGGAACGCACCCCGACCGCATTCGCGGCGTCGTTCGCGCCGATCGAAAAGTGAAGCTACGCTGCGGCTTTGTGCGCGACCACGGCGGCGGACACCTGCATTTGCGAAGCGCCGAGGTCCGGCGGGAAATCGTCCACGCGAATGACCTTGTCGACAAGACGCTGCGCGCGCCGCAGTGCCGACGCTTCATCGGTGCTGATGATCCCGGCCGCTTGCGCGGCCGCGATCCTGTCTTCGCGCGCTTTCAAGCTCAGGCGACCGCCTTTGACCGCGTCCCTGATCTTGGCTTCGATCGGTTCCGCGGCGAGCGTTGCCGCGAGTGCGAGCTCGATCGCCCCTACTGGATTTTCTTCGCTGGACGAGACGAACATTCCCGCCGTCAGCCGGTCGCGCGTTGCCGAAGGCTCGATCAACAGCTTGGCCACCGTGTGCCCGAGCTGGTCGGAAGGAACAACATAGGGGCGGCCAAACGGGAAGACCAGCTGACGCAGCACCGCGGCGATAAGACGGTTTGGAAAATTGGAAATCACGCCCTCGATGGCATTCTGCGCCTTGAACATCGCGTCCCAGATCGCCCAGTGCATCAGCGGGGCGTCCGCAGCCTGGCGGCCTTCCATCTCGTACCGCTTGAGCGTTGCCGAGCACAGATACAGCATCGAAAGAATGTCGCCGAGTCTCGCGGACAGCTTTTCCTTGCGCTTGAGCGCTCCCCCCAACGAGCCCATCGATACGTCCGACAGGAAAGCGAGCACGGCGGAGAAGCGGGTCAGTTGCTGGTAATAGCGGCGCGTTTCCGGTGCGACCTTGTCCGGCACGCCCGCGCAGCGAGAGCCGCAGAGGCCCATGACGAACGATCGGGACATGTTTGACAGTACGAAGCCGATGTGACCGAAGAGCGCGCGGTCGAACGCGATTGACGCGCGCTCGCGGTTGGTCTCGCGAGTGGCTTCGATTTCCTTCAGGACATACGGGTGGCAGCGGATCGCACCCTGACCGAATATGATCAGGCTGCGGGTGAGAATGTTGGCTCCCTCCACCGTGATCGAGACAGGCAGCTGCATGTACGCCGCGCCCAGAAAATTAGACGGGCCCATGCAAATGCCCTTGCCGCCGGCGACATCCATCGCGTCGTTGATCACCAGCCGGGCGCGATCGGTCAGGTGGAACTTGGCGATCGCCGAAGGCACCGCGGGCTTTTCGCCCAGATCGACCGCCAGCGCGGTCAGCATCCGCGTCGCGTCCATCATGTACAGGTTGCCGCCCATCCGCGCGAGCGCTTCTTCGACGCCTTCGAACTTGCCTATCGGCGTCTTGAACTGAGTGCGCACGCGGGCATAACCGCCGGTCGCGCGCACCGCCAGCTTGGCCATCCCTGTACTGGACGAAGGCAGCGAAATACCGCGCCCCGCGGCAAGCGATTCCATGAGCATGCGCCAGCCGTTGCCGACCTGCGCCTTGCCTCCGATGACCCACTCGATGGGAATGAAAACATCCTTGCCCCAATTGGGCCCGTTCTGAAATACCGCGTTGAGCGGCATGTGACGATGGCCGATGTTGACGCCCGGATGATGCGTCGGAATCAACGCGCAGGTGATGCCGAGATCCTCCTTGTCGCCCAGCAGGTGATCAGGATCGTAGGCGCGAAAGGCGAGGCCGAGGATCGTCGCCACCGGTCCCAGCGTGATGTAGCGCTTTTCCCAGGTGAGCCTCAAGCCCAGCGTGGATTTGCCCTGATGCTCGCCCATGCAGACGATGCCGAAATCGGGAATCGCCGCGGCGTCGGACCCCGCGTTCGGGTTGGTGAGCGCAAAACACGGAACCTCGATGCCCTTGGCGAGGCGCGGCAGAAAATGCTTCTTCTGCTCGTCGGTGCCATAGTGCAGCAGCAGCTCGCCGGGTCCGAGAGAATTGGGCACCATCACCGTCACCGCCACCGTGCCCGAATGGGTGGAGAGCTTGGTGATCACCTGCGAATGCGCAAACCCGGAAAAGCCGAGCCCGCCAAACTCCTTGGGGATGATCATCCCGAGAAAGCCCTTGTCCTTGACGTATTGCCAGACCGCGGGCGGGAGATCGCGATAAACGTGAGTCGTTTCCCAGTCGCTTACCATCGCGCACAGATCTTCGCATTCGTGATCGAGAAAGCGCTGCTCCTCGGCGGTCAGGCGCGGCCGCGGCATGGCGAGCAATCGCGACCAACGGGGATTGCCGGAAAACAGCTCGCCGTCCCACCACACGGTGCCGGCTTCGATGGCGTCCCGCTCGGTTTGCGACATCGGCGGCAGTATCTTCCGGAACGCGGTCAGCACGGCATCGCTGACCACTTTGCGGCGCAGCGCCGGAATGTTCAGAGTGATCGCCGGCAGCAGCAGCACCGCGGCGATGATCAGCAGCGCCAGGGGTGAAATCCAGTGGCCGCTCCACACGGCGGCCAGCGCGGCGATGATCGCCGCGGTCCACAACCACCCCGCGGCGTTGAGGTAGGCAAGGGCAAAGAACGCCACGACGACGGCGAGCAACCATGCGACTATGAGCATCTGCGACTCCTACCTTGAGCGAAACCGTGCGGCATCTTCGCCGTCGCGTTCGATGAGATCGGGAAGCGGCGCCTTGAGGCCCGCAATCAGGAAACGGTGCCAGACGACGAGAACGGTGCTTCGTCGTCGGCCTCCCCGGGGATTGAGCGCCGCCATCAACTTCAGCGCATCGACGCCC
>DASZZK010000189.1:0-3704 GCA_035544975.1 Casimicrobiaceae bacterium
AGCCTTGTAGGAGGCGGTTACCTCTCCGCGCTTAGGTGTTTTGTGGCACATTAGGCTCCATGTATGCGCACGCATCCGGCGCGTCGCCTCGGCCGCCTCGGGTTAAAAGGGCATTTTTTTGAGTCAACGCTGTCTTATGGGCATGGAGAAAAATGGTGCCTGAAGCTACCGTTGCCCAACGTCACATAGCGGCACGTCCGCCGACTCCCTTGCGGTCGCGTGCGCCATGGCGACTGTCCGACATCGACTATGGCGCGATCGATCGAGCGCGGGTCGCCAACGATTCGATGCTGTTCACCTTGGTCACGATGGCGTCGTTTGTCGAAACCGGGTCGGACTTGTACGCGCACGTCCTGGTGTCCTACTTCGACCAGGATCCGGAAGTCGCAGGCTGGCTCGCGCAGTCGTGGGAGCACGAAGAAGTGCAGCATGGCGCCGCGCTTCGTGCGTACGTCGAACATGCGTGGCCGGATTTCGACTGGCAAAGCGTGTATGACACGTTTTTCGAGGAGTACGCCAAAACTTGCACGCTGCCCGACCTCGAGCCCTCGCATGCCCTCGAGCTTGCGGCGCGGTGCGTCGTGGAAATGGGTACTGCGACGCTCTACAGCTCACTGCACGATTACGTCGAGGAGCCGGTGCTCAAGGACCTCGCGGCGCGGATATACGCCGACGAGGTGCGCCATTACAAGCATTTCTACCGCTATTTTCGCCGTTATCAGCAGCGAGAAGGTCACGGAAGATGGCGCGTGGGCCGAACGCTCGCCAAACGCATGTTCGCGTCGCGCGACGACGACGGATATTGCGCCTACCGCCACGTTTGGCGCGCCACACGCATGGGCGAGGGAAGCTCGGTCGAACGCGACTACGAGGCATTCCTGGATCGCGTCGGCACGCTGGCGCGGCGACATGCGCCGCGGGAACTGCCCGTGGATATGCTTCTCAGACCGCTGTCGTTACCTGCGCCGGCGTTGACCGGCGCGAAAGCGGTCGCACGCACGCTTTATCGCTGCTGGCTGCACGCCTGAAACGCCCCATCGCGCTCCTTGGCTTAAGCGACGGGCATCATCGCTAAGTCATTGAATCAACAGTTGCTCACGCAAGTCCTCAGGGGTTCGCGGACGACCTGACGCGACGCCTCAGCGTGCGGCCGCAGTCGCGGTCTTGAGCGCCGCGAGCTCCACTGCGAAGCTGACTTCGTCGCTCGCCATCCAGGCGTGTCCGTCCTGGATCGTGCATTGAAGCTCCATGTTCCGTCCGGCGAGGCTCGCCAGCGAGTTGCACGTCGTCGGCGAGACGTGTTGCACGGTGAGGTTTTCGGCGCGCTCGATTCGCGCACCGACCCGCTGCCACCACTTTTGCGCGTCGTGACCGCCGTAGCTATAGACGAAGACCTGGCGCGCGCGGCCGCAAGCCTTGCGGATCAGCTTTTCGTCGGGCTGGCCGACGTCGATCCAGAGCTCGATCACGCCTGTCAGATCCTTCTGTCACAGGTCGGGCTCGTCGTCGGTACCGATTCCCCGGCCGAACTGCAACGCCTCGTCGGCGTGGAGCGCGAAGGCCAGGATGCGCAGCATCATGCGCTCGTCGGTCTCGGATGGGTGCCGGGCCAGCGTTAGCGCGTGGTCCCGATAGTAGTGCCTGTCAACGTTCGCTATTCGCAGTGCTGCCTTGCAGATGGTCGACTTGAGCGCCATCGGTCGGCGCCTATTTGTAGCGTCCGCCGAAGCGGCGCACGCCGGGCTTCGCGGCGTGCGCTGGCGTGCGCGGCGCGGCATGCGGTGACGTGGCAGGCGCGCGGGCTTGAGTCGCCGGCGAGGGCGAAGCTGTCGCATGCGTGGCTCGCGGCGCAACCGGTGTTCCTCGCTTGCCCTGCGCCGTTCGTTCGTCGCCACGCTTCCTGGCGTGAGTCGCCGCGCCGCCGCGACCGCTTTGGCTGGTTCCCGCCGACCGCTGTCGCGATTTCGCGCCCGATGGGTCACCTGCTCGCGCGCCGCGTTGCGGGCGCTGCTGGATCGGTTGCGCGACCGCCCGCCGATCCGGCTCGAAGCCGGCGATGATCTCGCTCTCAATCTCGCGCTTGATCAGCCTTTCGATGTCGCGCAGAAACGCGTGCTCGTCGACGCATACCAGCGAAATCGCTTCGCCCGTGGCGCCGGCGCGGCCGGTACGGCCGATGCGATGCACGTAGTCCTCGGGGACGTTCGGAAGGTCATAGTTCACGACGTGCGGCAGTTGGTCAATGTCGATGCCGCGCGCGGCGATGTCGGTCGCGACCAGTACCTGCAGCGTCGCGGTTTTGAATTCCGAAAGCGCGCGGGTGCGCGCACCCTGGCTCTTGTTGCCGTGAATCGCGAGCGCGGTGATGCCATCCTTGTTGAGTTGCTCGGCAAGCTTGTTGGCGCCGTGCTTGGTGCGCGTGAAGACGAGCACCTGAAACCAGTTGCGGGTCTTGATCAGGTGCGAGAGCAGTTCGCGCTTGCGGTCGCGATCGACGGGATGGATTTTTTGCGTCGTCGCGTCGACGGTGGCGTTGCGCCGTGCGACTTCAATCATCGCCGGATGATCGAGTAGCGTGTCGGCGAGAATCCTGATCTCGTCCGAGAACGTCGCCGAAAAGAGCAGGTTCTGCCGATTTTTCGGAAGCATCGCCAGAATGCGGCGGATATCCCGGATGAAGCCCATGTCGAGCATGCGATCGGCCTCGTCGAGGACCAGTATCTCGACCCGCGACAGGTCGACGCAGCGTTGCCCGTGCAGGTCCATCAAGCGGCCCGGCGTCGCGACAAGAATGTCGACACCGCGCCTCAGTTCTCCAATCTGCGGCTGGATTCCCACGCCACCGTAGACGACCGCGCAGGCCTGCTTTGCGTACTTGCCGTAGACGCGCACGCTTTCCGCAACTTGCGCGGCGAGCTCGCGCGTCGGAGTGAGGATCAGCACGCGCACGGGCCGGCGGCCGCCGGCGTGCGCTGCGACGCGATGTGTCATGAGACGCTGCAGAATCGGCAGCACGAATCCAGCGGTCTTGCCGGTGCCGGTCTGCGCACCGGCGAGCAAGTCGCCTCCCGCGAGGACCGCGGGGATCGCCTGCGTCTGGATCGGCGTCGGCACGGTATAGCCGTGTTCGGCGACCGCGCGAACGAGTTCAGCGGACAAACCGAGTTTTGCGAATGACATGGTGTGTGCGCCTTTAGAGAGCGGTCCGGTGGATTGAGCCGACCGCGGGAGGCTTTCTAGCCGATTATCGCGCTGCCGAGCCCGCCCGCCAGGACGCCCTCCGGCGCGACGCGGTGGCAACGCGGATCGATGCGCGTCAAGTCGGGCGGCTGCCGATCAAAGCCAGGAACTCCTCGCGCGTTGCCGTCGATTCGCGAAACGTTCCCAGCACGGACGAGGTGATCATGACCGAGTTCTGCTTTTCGACGCCGCGCATCATCATGCACAAGTGGCGCGCTTCTATCATCACGCCCACGCCTTTGGCGTCGACCGACTCCATCACTTCTTTTGATATCTGCTCGGTAAGGCGCTCCTGGAGCTGCAGCCTGCGCGCGTACATGTCCACCATCCGCGCCAGCTTGGACACGCCGAATACCCGGCCGCTCGGTATATAGCCGATGTGGCATCGTCCGAAAAAGGGGAGCATGTGGTGTTCACAAAGGCTGTACACCTCTATGTTCTTCACGATCACCATGCTGTTCGTT
>DASZZK010000190.1:0-1860 GCA_035544975.1 Casimicrobiaceae bacterium
CGGCCTTCGGCGTCGATCATGAAAATCGCGTAGTCGGCCGTGCTCTCCAGCAGCAGTCTGGAGCGCTGCTCGCCTTCGCGCAGGGTCGCTTCCAAGCGTTTGCGCTCGCTGATGTCCCAGAACGTCGCGACCGCTGCGACCATTTCGCCCGAGCGGCCCTGAATCGGCGCCGAGCTGACTGAAAGCGAACCTCGCGTGTCGTCCGCGCGCAGAAAATCGAGTTCCTCGTCGCTGACCGCCGAGCCCGATGCGAGCGTGCGGGCCAGAGGCCACTCGTGCGGCTCGTACACCTGACCGTTCGCATGCAGACCCTTGAATGCGATCGACGCCGAGGTCCATGGCGCGCCGAGCATCGGCAGCGGGAAGGGCAGACCGAACAGTTTTGCCGCGCGTCGATTGCCGTAAGAGACCGTACCGGAAGGGACATCCACCATCAGCATGGCGGCCGGCATCTGGTCGATGGTTGCCTGCAGGCGCGCCTGGGCCGCATCGACCGCCTGCTCCGCGCGCTTGCGCGCCGTGATGTCCACGAAAGTGATGACAATGCCGTCGATGCGATTGTCGGCGGTGCGATAAGGGACCGTACGCCGCAGGTACCATGCGCCGCTATGCGTGCATGTTTCGGCTTCCGAGGGGATCAAGGTTGCGAGCACCCGGCGCGCTTCCTCGGTGAGATCGCCGTCGCTGAATTTGGGCGGGAAGTGATCGATCGGTCGTCCGATGTCAGACGGACGCAGCGCGATCAGGTCGTTCATCGCCGGAGTGAAGCGCCGTACCTGGAGCTGAACATCCAGGAATACGACCCCGATACTGGTGCTGCTCCATAGGTTCGACAGGTCATTATTGGCGGCCTCGAGTTCTGCGATCTTCGACTGCAGCTGTCCATTGACGGTGATCAGCTCCTCGTTCATCGACTGGAGCTCTTCCTTGCTCGTCTCCAGCTCCTCGTTGGTGCTTTGCAGCTCCTCGTTGATCGAGATGACTTCCTCGTTGGAAGCCTTCAGTTCTTCGTTGCTGGACTCGAACGCCTCGATCGTGCTTTGCAGCTCGCGGCGCGCGATGCGCAGCTTGTCCTGCAGCACCGCGTCGTTCGCGGAATCTTTCGTCACCCCCTCCGCTGGCCCGGTCTCCACGGCCGAGTCCGGCGCAGCGGATGGTGCGCGCGACCCCTCAGGCCCGAAGCTCACTCTGACGTATCCCGGGCCACCCGCCGCAACGAGCGGTGCGACCGTAATGCGAACCCGCGGCGCGCCGCCGCCGTTTTGCATTTCGACCGCGTCGATCACGATACGTCCGCCGCCGGCACGCGCCTGACGCAAAGCCTCCCGTATCGCGGACCGAATGCTGGGGTGTAGCACCTCAAACAGATCGCGCGTCGGTTCGCCAAGCGGCTGAATCAGAAATGGCGTCGTGTCACCATGGAAATAGGCGATGCGATCCTCCGCATCCACGACGACCGTGGGCGGCCCGAACTGCTCGAAAAGCGCCTGTTGCATGGCAAACGTCGTTGCCGGACGCGGGCCGTACGCTGCCAGCCGCGGTGCCGCAGCGATCATGCGCGCGGCTAATGCGGGAAGCTCCGGATGACGATGGCTGTGCGGGGCGATCCGCCGGTAAATGCGGTGCTGGGGGCTGACTGTCTCGAACAGGCTCTTCAGCGAGCCCGGAGTTTCCGCACTGCCGAGGAACAGCGTGCCACCATGCTTGAGCGCGAAATGCAGCAGCGCCAGCACGCGCTCCTGGACGTCGGGCTCGAGATAAATGAGCAGATTGCGGCAGGTGCAGATATCGACGTGTGAGAACGGCGGGTCACGCAACACATTCTGCGGAGCGAACACCACCATGTCGCGGATCTGCCTG
>DASZZK010000191.1:0-1725 GCA_035544975.1 Casimicrobiaceae bacterium
TGCTCGGGCAGGTGGGCTTGAGTGACTTCATCGACCGCTATCCGTACGAGCTTTCGGGGGGCATGCGGCAGCGCGTGGCGATCGCGCGCGCGCTGATTCACGACGCGCCGCTCCTGCTGATGGACGAGCCGTTCGGTGCTCTCGACGCATTGACGCGCGAGCAGATGCGCCTCGATCTCGAGGCGCTTTGGCTGGCGACGCGCAAGACGGTGATCTTTATCACGCACTCGATCGATGAAGCGGTGCTGCTCGCCGACCGAGTGGTCGTCATGTCGCCGCGGCCGGGGCACATCGAGCGCATCATGGAAATCGGACTCGCGCGGCCGCGCGGACTCGACGCGCGCCGTGAGATGGCATTCACCGAGGCGGCCGACGCGATTACCGGGATCTTTCTCGCACGCGGCGTGCTGCGCGGCGCGAAACCGATGGGCGGGATCGCGAGCGCTGAAAGCGATCGAGGAGCAAGGGCATGAGCTTCACGCTTCAGGGCATCGTCGCGGCGCCGTTTTTGCCGATGCGCCTGGACTACGCGGTCGACTGGGCCGCGCTCGCGACGTATATCCGCTGGATCGCCGCCCAGAAACCAACCGCGATCGCGATGAACATGGACGCGAGCGAAGGTCCGTCGCTTACGCGCGACGAGCAGCTCGAGGTCCTGCGCGTGTGTCGCGAGGCAATCGGTGGCGCATTGCCGCTGATTTCCGGCTTGATCGCGGCGTCGACCGCCGACGCGGTCGCCTGGGGCGGGGAGCTTCGACACGGCGGCGCCGACGCGCTCGCCGTCTTCCCGCCGTTCCCGGTGTTCCTCGGCAACCCGGTGCCCACCGAGATGATCTATCGCTATCACAAGGCGATCGGCGACGGCGTCGGGCTGCCGCTGATCGCGTTTCAGTTTCCCAAGGCATGGGGACCGGATTTTCCGCCGGATTGCCTGCGCGAGCTGGTGAAGATCCCCGAGCTTGCCGGCCTGAAGGAAGCCTCGTTCGACACGACCAAGACGATCGAGACGATCGCGACGGCGAAGACGCTGCCGCGAAAGCTCGGCATCATGACCGGCAGCGACACGTTTATTCTCGAAGCGATGATCATGGGCTGCGACGGCGCGCTGATCGGCTTCGCCGGCACCGCGACCGCGGAGCTGGTAGAGATGCATCGCGCCGTAGCCGCGCGCGATTTCGCGGCCGCGTTCGCGATCTGGGAACGCTTGGGGCCGCTGGCGCGCTTCTGCTGGCGCGCGCCGATTCGCGACTATCGCCCCCGAATGAAGGAAGTGCTCAAGCTGCAAGGATTGATTCCGCACGCTGCCGTGCGTCCGCCGCAGCTCGGCGTCGACGATGCCGAGCGGGCGGAACTGCGCCGCCTTGCGGAGCACGCCGGCCTCATCGATGGCGAGCCGATGCGAGCGGTCGGCGACTAAAGGCGGTGCCGCTGCCGCCACGTCCGTTGCAGTTGCGCGCGGCAGACCGAAAATGGAGTTGACGATGACTACGATTTTTGCGAATGCCCGGATTCTCGACGGCACTGGAGCGAAGCCTTACGCCGGCGACGTCGTCGTCGATGGCAACACGATCGTCGACGTGCTGCCGGCGGGACAGCGCCGTCCATTGGCCAACGCGAACGCGATCGATTGCGGGAGAGCAACGCTGATGCCCGGCTTGATCGAGCCGCATGCGCACTTAAGCTTCGTCGACCAATCGAGCCCGCACGCATTTTCCTCGCTGCCGG
>DASZZK010000192.1:0-7541 GCA_035544975.1 Casimicrobiaceae bacterium
TTCCCGAAGGCTACGCGCCGTTCGGAATCCAGAACATCGGCGGCATCATCTACGTCACCTACGCGCTGCAGAACGAGGAAAAGAAGGACGACGTGCCCGGCAGGGGCCATGGGTTCGTGAACGCGTTCGACACCAGCGGCAAACTGATTCGCCGTGTCGCGTCGCGCGGCACACTGAATTCTCCGTGGGGATTGGCGCTCGCGCCGGATTACTTCGGGACATTCAGCAACGACCTGCTCGTCGGCAACTTCGGCGATGGGCGCATTCACGCCTACGAGCCGCCGGATACGCGTGACCACGACGAAGGGTACAAGCACCGCGGCATGCTGCACAGCGCCGGCGGCCCGCCCTTGGAGATCGAGGGCCTGTGGGCGCTTCGCTTCGGCAACGGCGGAGGCGCGGGACCGGTGAACGAGCTGTTCTTCACGGCCGGAACGGACGGTGAGGCGCACGGCCTGTTCGGCTCGCTCCTTCCTGCGCGGGATGGGGACGAGGAATGAGCAAAGCACCACGCTCTGATGCGGCATGACGACGAGGGTAAGGTAGCGCTAGCAAATGTCCACGCAGCGCCGCCGAGATGGCGGCGCTGCGCGGCGCTCGGCCGCGAGCTACAATTGCCGCAGGCACACCTGCCCGCTAGAGGAGTGACTGCGATGGAACGCAAACAGGCCAGCGATTTTCCTCCGGAAGTTCTCAAGCTGTTCGATGGTTACGTTCACGGCTGGCTCAGCCGCCGCGATTTTCTGGATCGTGCCGGAAAATACGCCGTAGGCGGCTTCACCGCGGCGGCAATGCTGGAGAGCCTGCGGCCGAACTATGCTTTCGCGCAACAGGTCGCCAAAGACGACGCTCGCATCAAGACCGAATACCTGACTTACCAATCGCCGCAGGGCTCGGGAAACATGCGCGGCTATTTTGCGCGGCCGGCGAATCCCGCCGGCAAATTGCCCGGCGTGGTCGTCATCCATGAGAATCGCGGACTCAATCCTTATATCGAAGATGTCGCGCGCCGCCTCGCGGTGGCAAATTTCGTCGCCTTCGCGCCGGATGCGCTCACGCCTCTCGGCGGCTATCCCGGCGATGAAGAAAGGGCGGCACAGCTATTTGGCCAGCTCGACGCGGCCAAGCGCACCGAAGACCTCGTCGCCGCGTACGGCGTCCTGAAGGCGCGTCCCGAATGCACAGGGAAAGTGGGTGCCGTGGGCTTTTGCATCGGCGGAACGACGGTCAACACGTTCGCCGTGCGGATCCCGGATCTGGCGGCGGGAGTGCCGTTCTATGGCGGGCAGCCCAACGCCGCAGACGTTCCCAAGATCAAGGCACCGCTGATGCTCCATTACGCGGGCCTCGACGAACGCACCAATGCCGGCTGGCCCGCCTATGAGGCGGCGCTGAAGGCGAATAACGTGAAGTACCAGATGTTCATGTATCCGAACACGAATCACGGCTTCCACAACGACACGACACCGCGCTACGACGAGGCCGCCGCCAAGCTCGCCTGGTCGCGGACCGTCGCGTTCTTCAACGAAAATCTAAAGGCCTGAGACGGAGCCTCATCGCGCGCCGCTGACAAAATCGTTCGGCTCGCGGCGCGCAGGGCTGGCCGTGGCGCTGGCCCTGCTCCCGGCCGCGGTGCTCACCATGGCCGGCGCGCCGGCCATGGCCCAGGACAATTACCCGAGCCGGCCGGTGAAGATCATCGCGCCGCAGGCGCCCGGCGGTGGCGTGGACCTGGTGGCGCGCATCATTGCCGACAGATTGCGCGTCGCGATGGGCCAGAGCTTCGTGGTCGAGAACCAGGCGGGCGCCGGCGGCGCGATCGCCACGCAGATGACCGCACGCGCGCAACCGGACGGCTACACGCTGATGATCGGCTACGTTGCCACCCACGCCACCAACCCCGCCGTGAAACACAATCTCGGCTACGACGCCGTCAAGGATTTCACGCCCATCGCCATGCTCGGCGGCACACCCAACCTGCTGGTGGTGGCGCGCGCGGTGCCGGTCAACACGCTGCAGGAATTGGTCGGCTACGCCAAAGCCAATCCCGGCAAGGTCAACTACGGCACCTCCGGCGTAGGCACGCTGAACCACCTCTTGATGGAGCAATTCAAGCACGCCTCCGGCGCGCCCGTCTTGGCCGTGCCCTATCGGAGCATAGGCCAGGCGTTCACCGATGCCATGGGCGGGCAGATCCAGGTGATTTTTCCGGGGCTTGCCGCCGCGATGCCGCATGTGCGCTCGGGCGCGTTCAAGCCGCTCGCCGTGACCGGCGACAAGCGCCACCCGCTGCTGCCCAATGTGCCGACGTTCAAGGAGTCAGGCTACGAGGGATTCAATGGCCTCACCTGGTATGGCATCGTCGGACCGGCGAAGCTGCCCGAGGCCATCACCAAAAAGCTCAACGAGGAAATCAACAAGGTGCTCGCCGCTACCGACCTGCGCGACAAGTTCAATGCGGAGGCGCTCAACGTGATGCCGATGACGCCGCCGCAGTTCGGCACGTACATCGCCGATGAGATCGCGCATTGGACGGCGGTCGCTCGCGACAGCAGGATCGAAGCCGAATAAAGCTACTAGCAAGAACAACCATGACTCTCCCGAAAGTTTCCGTCTCGGAGCAGCTCGCCGCCGCCTTCTCCGCCATGCCGCCAACGCTCCCCGCCGCCGTGGCGGACATGTGCGATGCGGTGCTGATGGATGTCGCCGGCCTGTGCGTCGCCGCGCGCAATAGCGATTATCTTCAGGCCGCGCTGCGCGCGACGAGAGAGCACGGTTCGTGCACACTCATCGGCCATGCGGGCGGCTTCAACGTTGCGACCGCGGCGCTGTGCAACGGCACCGCCGCGCACGGCGAGGATTACGACGACACCTTCGAGGGCGGCCCCGTGCACGCCGGCGCGGTCATCATCCCGGCGGTGCTTGCCGCGGCCGAGCAGCACGGCCTGGCGGGCAGCGACGCGGGGCGCGGCATCGCGGTCGGTTGCGAAGTCATGTGCCGCCTGTGCCTGGTGGCGCCCAAGCGTGTGCACAAGGCGGGGTTTCATCCGACCGCGGTGTTCGGCGCGCTGGGCGCGGCGGCGGGCGTGGCCTCGGCGCTGCGACTCGATGACACGCAATGGTTCAATGCGCTGGGCATCGCCGGCAGCATGGCCTCGGGCATCATCGAATACCTCGCGGAAGGAGCCTGGACCAAGCGAATGCATCCGGGGTGGGCAGCGCACGCGGGCTATCGCGCTGCGCGCATGGCGCAGGCGGGATTCATCGGTCCGCGTACGCTGTTCGAAGGCGAGCACGGTTTCTTTCATGCGTTCGCCAATAGCGACGGCAGCGACTTCCACGCCATGCTCGACGGCGCTGGCAAGCTGTGGCTCTCCGCCGACATCGCGTTCAAGCCCTACGCCTGCGGCACCATGGCCCACCCTTACATCGACTGCGCGCGCAAACTCGTGGCCGAAGGTGTCGTGCCGGGCGATGTTGCCACGATCGAGTGCAAGACCGCCGAGGGCATCGTGCATCGCCTGTGGGAGCCGCTCGCGGCCAAGCAGAATCCGCCCAACGGTTACGCCGCCAAGTTCAGCATTCCCTATGCCATCGCCGTCGGCATGTTGCGCGGCGATGCCGGCCTCATCGAGTACGAAGAAGCGGTGGTGCACGACCCGGCGGTGCGCGAGCTTGCGGGCAAGGTGCGCTATGTCGTCGATCCGGACAATCCCTACCCGCGCCAGTTCACCGGCCATCTGCGCGTCACGCTCAAAAGCGGCGCAGTGCGCGAGGCAAGCCAGGGGCATTTTCGCGGCGGGCGCGAAGAGCCGATGTCGGCCCAAGCGCTCGAGGCGAAGTTCATCGCCAATTGCTGGTACGGCGGCTGGGACGAGGATCGCGTGCACAGCGTTCTCGCCGTGCTGCGCGGGCTGCGCACCGCGCCGCGGGTCGACCTTACCGAGTTACGAGGCTAACGCAGCCATGAACAACACACCGCTCGAAGGCAAGGTCGCCCTCGTCACCGGCGCGGGGCGCAACATCGGGCGCGCTATCGCGCTGGCGCTCAGCGACGCGGGCGCGAAGGTGGCCGTGAACGTGCGCGCCAGCATCGACGAAGGCCAAGCCGTGGTGGACGAGATCGCGGCGCGCGGCGGCAATGCCTTGCTGATTGCGGCCGACGTCACGCAGCGTGCCGACGTGGACGCCATGATCGCGGTGATCGCCAAACACTTCGGGAGGCTGGATATCGTCGTCAACAACGCCGCCATTCGCCACGAGATTGCGTTCGCCGATCTGCCCTACGCCGATTGGCGCGCGGCCCAGGCGGTGTGTGTCGACGGCGCCTTCCATTGCACCCAGGCCGCCTTGACGTTGCTGCGGGGCAGCGGGGCCGGCACCGTGATCAATATCGGCGGCCTCACGGCGCATACCGGCGCCTCGAAGCGCGCACATGTCGTGACGGCCAAGGCGGCGCTGGGCGGCCTCACTCGCGCACTGGCGCATGAGCTCGCCGAGTTCGCCATCACCGTCAATTGCGTCTCGCCCGGCATGATCGATACTGTGCGCAACAGCGCGAGCGCAACGGCCAAACCCGCGCATCACAGCAATTACAAACCCTTGCTCGGGCGGAGCGGGCGGCCCGACGAAATCGCCAGCGCCATCGTCTGGCTGGCCGGCCCCGGCGGACGCTACATCACCGGCCAGACCCTGCACATCAACGGCGGCGCTTATATGGCAGGTTGATCAGGGCGCCCCACGGGCCGCCGACGCCGATCGCCGGCTGTCAATATGCTGACAGACAATTCCACAAGCGAGATGATGAGTGACGCCGATGCTGAAAAATCCGGGAGAGCCATGAAGCCAATGCTTCAAATGAACAAGATCGTCGTCGCCGAGCTCAGTCGGGCGTACGCCGGCTAGCATAGGAACCCGCCATGTCCGACCAGTCCAGCGATGACGATATCCGCAAGTGGCATCGTCGATTCGCCATGGAGTGCAACAACCGGGCTTGGCGGCTTTCGGAAGCTCCAACGCGTTCCGCGACGGAAAACACGGAAATGCTCGATGCGGCGCACGCCGCTGCGTTCCACTGGAGCAAGGTTGGCACGGAGATTCATGCCGCGCGCGCGAACATGCTATTGGCTCATGTCCATGCATTACTCGGTCACGCCGAGCTTGCCATGCAGCATGCGAATGCGTCCTTCATCAACGTCACCTCCCGAGAGAGCCCGCAGTGGGAGCTTGCATTCGCTCACGCAGTTCTTGCTCATGCGGCATCGGTTGCAGAAAACGCCCTGCTCCATGCACGCCATTTTACGTTGGCGAAGCAGATGGGCCAGGCATTGTCGAATGCCGAGGAGCGCGAGATATTCGAGGCCACGTTCTGTCGTGTGCCGGTCCCTGTTTGAATCGCTGATCCAAGCCCATCGGCCCATTCGCGTGTTAGAGCGTCAGACCCAGCCTGTGACCAAAAATCCCAGACTTCCTTGCTCTACGATCATCAGGCTCTGCAGCCATGAAAGTCCTGTCGCGCGTTTCCATGCCTTCTTCGGTAACTAGCCCGTTAGAACCCCAAGATTGCGGCAAATACCATGCTGGTTTCCCTCCACGAGATCATGGCTGACACCGTTCATTGGCGATGCCCGAGAAAAGCTGAGTTCCCTCACGGCGACCGCAGGGGCACGGCGTGACGGCACTCGGCATATCCTCCATCGCGTTTGCATGCGTCGTAGTGGCCACTTTGATCGGCTTGTTCCTCCACGACATGCTGCCGAAAGATCATTTGAGCGACGACTCGAAGGATACGGTGAAATTGGGCATGGGCATGGTGGCGACGCTGGCGGCCATGGTACTGGGCCTCTTGATCGGATTCGCAACCAATTCGTTCAACAACATGAGGAGCGAGATTCAGCAAAGTGCCGCAACCATTATCCTGCTCGATCGCGTCTTGGCGAATTACGGGGCCGAAGCCAAGGAGATCCGCGATCTGCTGCGCCAATCCACCCGCGCTCGAATCGAGTTGATCTGGCCCGACGGCAAATTCGAGCCGTCCAAGCTCGAGAGCGCGGAGTCAGTGGCCGCGTCCGAGGCGATTCAAGGCAAGCTGCGCGAGCTGACGCCGCGCACCGATGCGCAGCGCTGGCTTCAGTCGCGGGCGCTGTCGCTCAGCGGCGAGCTCGCGCAGACGCGCTGGCTGTTGATCGCCCAGGCCGATAGCCCGATCCCGCCGGTGTTGCTTGCGGTACTTATTTTCTGGATTGCCATCATCTTCCTGAGCTTCGGATTATTTGCGCCTCGCAATGCCACGGTCCTCGTGGCCTTGCTGGTCTGCGCGCTGTCGGTTTCCGGATCGATCTTTCTCCTGCTGGAGCTGAACGGTCCGTTCGATGGCGCGATCAGGATTTCCAGTTCACCCATGCTCGACGCGCTGGCCCATCTTGGCCGGTAGCTTGCAAGATCCAACTAGGAGAAACACCATGCCAGTCATTCAAAGGATCGCCCCATGCTTGTGGTTTGACAGTCAAGCTGAAGAGGCAGCGAAGTTCTATACCGCTATCTTTAAAAATTCAAAGATCGTAGGAATTGCCCGGTACGGAGAAGCTGGACACGAGGTCCACGGAAGACCGGCGGGAACGGTAATGGCCGTGGCATTCGAACTCGATGGGCAGGCGTTTACCGCACTCAACGGCGGCCCGTTGTTCAAGTTCAACGAGGCCATCTCGTTCCAGGTCAATTGCGAGACGCAGGAAGAAGTGGACTATTACTGGGAAAAGCTGTCTGAAGGCGGGGATAAAAAGGCACAACAATGCGGCTGGCTCAAGGACAAATACGGCGCCTCATGGCAAGTTGTTCCGCGCGTTTTGATCGAGATGATGAGCGACCCCGATGCTGAAAAATCCGGAAGAGCCATGAAGGCAATGCTTCAAATGAAGAAGATCGACATTGGTGAGCTCAAGCGGGCGTATGCTGGACAGCTTCCGGGCGTCACAACTTAACCCACCCAATCAATCCATCATGACGACAAGAACCAGCATTATCGTCGCGGCGCTATTCGCTATCAGCGCTTCGGTAGAAGCCCAAAGCCCTGGCGGTGGCAGTCAGCCGCGCGTCGTCAGCGTCGCGGAGCTGGTCGCAGCAAGCTGCCCAAAGTTCACTTCACAGCTTGTCGATCGGCCCGAATTCAAGCCCATTCTTAGCCAACGTCCCGTTGACGTCAGTGCCGTTTGCACGTGTACGCAACGATCGTTCGTGGCGGATGCTCGCCTTCAGAAAGCCCTGAACGTCGACGACCAGGCTTTGATCGAGAGGATGCAGGCTGAACACATGAAAGCGTACCTGACTGTGCGCCTGATGGCATCGACTTTGTCGTGCCTCACGCCCGAGCTGGAACGGGCATTGGCGGCGACGTCGCCCGCGAAATGATGCCTGACCTCTCATCTTGAATCTCGTATCGAATCGTTTTGCAGACGGCCACTGAGAATAAGCCCCCTCAATCCACCTTGATGCCGGCTTCCTTGATGAACGCACCATAGCGTGCGCGATCTGCCGCCTGCCGG
>DASZZK010000193.1:0-8547 GCA_035544975.1 Casimicrobiaceae bacterium
CGAGCTGCTTGCTGACAACGGCGCCAAGGTCATGGTCTACGGTGAAGTGGCCGACAGCATCCAGGGCACATCTTCGCCGCTGTACAAGCGTCCGCGTTTTTTCCGTCGGGACCAGTGGCTTGAATACGCGGGCAAAGTCACAGCGCTCGCGCGTCACACCCTTTCGCGCGGTGTTCGACTGGCGTACCACCACCATATGGGCGCGTACGTGGAGACGCCGGCCGACGTCGATCGATTGATGGCGCTGGCCGGCGACGAAGTCGGCCTGCTCTTCGACAGCGGGCACATGACCTTCGCTGGCGGCGAAAGTGCTGCGGCGATGCTCGCCAAACATGTCAAGCGCGTGTGCCACGTCCATTGCAAGGACGTTCGACCACAAGTCATTCGCATGGCGCGCAATCGCAACTGGAGCTTTCTCGAAGCGGTCATCAACGGCGCCTTCACGGTGCCGGGCGACGGCGCGGTCGATTTCAAGACGCTGCTTAAGGTGCTTCACGACAATGCGTATCGCGGCTGGCTGGTGGTCGAGGCGGAACAGGATCCGGTCGTGGCTCCGAGCTACGAATACGCCGACAATGGCTATCGGCATCTGCGCGCGCTGATGGGAGGACTGATATGAGCCTGTTGGTCAAGGCGAAACGGGAAGGCGCGGAAATCGTCAGGGTGACTCCGCAATCCGCCGGTTGGAACTACGTTGGCTTCGCGGCGTACCGGCTCGCACCCGACGAGGAGATCGCACCCAGGACGAGCGCCACGGACGAAATATGCATCGTCATTCTAAGCGGCACGGTAAGCGTCAAGGCGGAAGGCCAGACGTGGCGCGAGCTCAGCGGTCGCAGCAGCGTTTTCGAGCCGCGCGCGCCGTACGCCGTTTATCTTCCCCGCGGAAACGGCGTGACCATCCGCGCGCACACGCCGAGCGAGGTCGGCGTGGCTAGCGCGCCTGGCAAGGGCCGCTCCTCCGCGCGCCTGATCGAGCCCAAAACGATGAAACGCTTCGCACGCGGCGAGGGTCTCAATCAGCGCTTCGTCTGCGACATCCTGCCGCAAACGGAAAGCGCGGATCATCTGCTGGTGGTGGAAGTTGTCACGCCGGGAGGGCACTCGTCCAGCTATCCTCCGCACAAGCACGATACCGACAACCTTCCGCTCGAGAGCTCGCTCGAGGAAACGTATTATCATCGGCTGAGGCCCTCTCAGGGCTTCGCGTTTCAGCGCGTGTATAGCGACGATCGATCGCTCGACGAAGCGCTCGCGGTCGAGGATCACGATGTCGTAATGGTGCCGAGGGGCTATCATCCGGTGGTCGTGCCGTATGGCTACGACTCGTACTATCTGAACGTGATGGCGGGCCCGACGCGCGAATGGCATTTCAAGAATGACCCGGCGCACGAGTGGCTGCTCCAACGTTCGCCAACAGCGGAGTCACCATGATCGAAGTCGCTTTATTTGGAGCAGGCCGCATCGGCAGCATCCACGCCGGCAATCTGGCGCGTCAACAGGGCGTCAGGCTCAAATACATCGCTGACGTCAACCGCGTGGCCGCGGTCGATCTCGCCGTCAAGCATCGCGCCGAAGTGCGGGCCGCGGATGCGATCTTTGCCGACGAAGCGATCACCGCCATCGTCATTGCCTCCAGCACCGACACGCATGCGGAGCTGATTCAGCGCGGCGCCGCCGCCGGCAAGGCCATCTTCTGCGAGAAGCCGGTCGATCTCGATCTGGTGCGCGCCCGCGCCTGCGCCCAGGCAGTGGGCAAGACCGGTGTCGCTTGCATGATCGGTTTTCAGCGCCGGTTCGATCCGACGTTCGCGGCGCTGAAGACGCGGCTTGCCACCGGCGAGATCGGCGAGCCCGAAATGCTGGTCGTCACCAGCCGCGACCCGGGTGCGCCATCCATCGAGTACCTAGGCACGTCGGGAGGGATCTTCAAGGACATGCTGATCCACGACTTCGATATTTTCCGCTGGATACTCGACGACGAAGCGCTGACGCTGTTCGCGACCGGCAGTTGCCTCACCGACCCGGCGATCGGGGGCGTCGGGGATATCGATTCCGCCGCGGTGATCATTCGCACCCGTCGCGGCCGGATCGCGCAAATCAACGCTAGCCGCCGCGCGGCCTACGGCTACGATCAGCGCTTCGAGGTCCTCGGCAGCAAAGGCATGCTGCAGGCGGGAAATCACAAGCCGACCGAAGTATTCGCGCACAGCGCCGCCAATGTCAGCCACGACACACCGGAGCATTTTTTCCTGGAGCGCTATCGCGTCGCGTATGCCAACGAGATGGCGCATTTCTTCGACGCGCTCGCCAACGGAAAGCAGCCGCAGACAACCATTCAGGATGGCGTCAAGGCGCTGGAGCTCGCGGATGCGGCCACGCATTCATGGCGCGAGCGGCGCGCGGTCGAGCTTTAGCGGCGAAGTCATCCCGCTTTTCGCCGGTTGGCGGTGGCGTACCGCCTGAGGAATAGGCATTCGTGCGAGCGGGTGACGGAATAAATGCCGGCCTGCAAAGGAAGAGATGACCGCGACGTCCCGCTTGCGCATCGGTATCGCCGGCCTCGGCCGCTTGGGCCGGCGCCATGCGGACAATCTTGCGCGGCGCGTCCCGCGCGCCGAGCTCTTCGCCGCGTGCAGCCCGGTGCCGGATGAGCTCGCCTGGGCGAGGAATGATCTCGGTGTCGCAAACTTGTACGGCGACTATCACGAGCTGCTCGCCGATGCCCGCGTGGATGCGGTGTTCCTGGTCACGCCCACGTCCTTGCACGCCGAACAGATCGTGCTGGCACTGCAAGCGGGCAAGCACGTGTTCTGCGAAAAGCCGCTGTCGCTCGATCTTGCGGATTGCCGTCGGGTCGAGGACTTGGCTGCAAAGCACCCGCGGCTCAAAGTCATGATCGGCTACGGACGGCGCTTCGATCCGAGCTATCGAGACGCGTACGACAAGGTCCGCGCAGGCATGATAGGCAGACCGTTCCTGGTGCGATCACAAAATCTCGACATGAACGATCCATCGGGCTTTTTCGTGCGCTTCGCGCCCACCAGCGGCGGCATCTTCCTCGACTGCACCGTGCACGATATCGATCTTGCCCGCTGGCTGCTGGGGAATCCCAAACCGATACGCGTTTTCGCGACTGGCGTGGTGGCGCTGCACGAGGGCTTGCGGGAATTCGGCGACGTCGACAACGGTGTGGCGACCTGCGAATTCGCCGATGGCCAGATGGCATGTTTTTACGCGTCGCGCACCATGGCGCACGGGCACGAGACGTCGACCGAGATTTTCGGAACGCTAGGCCGACTCACGGTCGGCCAGAACCCGCGCCTCAACCGCGTCGACATCGCCGATGCCCATGGAGTGCGCAACGAATGCACGCCGACCTTCTATGAGCGGTTCGAGGAGGCATTCCTGCGCGAGGCGACGCATTTTGTCGATGCCGTGCTCGACGATTCCGCGCCTCTCCTCACACTGCACGACGCGACGGAGGCGACGCGAATCGCGCTCGCCCTGCGGGAATCGCTGCGCACCCGCCGCGTGATCGAGCTGTGACGCTCGGCAGGAGCGCGCAAGCGATGCGCACGACGCTTCGCCCGGGCGCAACGTGGCGTCCGGCGGCATGAAGCACGCGCTTGCGCCACGCGACTTGCTGTTGACGCTGGCCGTCGTCACGCTTTGGGGCTTCTCATTTGTTCCGATCAAGGTCGGCTTGCGCGAGATGCCGCCTTTCGCGCTCGCCGCGCTGCGCTTTTTCTTCGCCGCGGTGCCACTGGTGCTGGTGATCAAGCGGCCGCGCATGCCATGGCGAGATGTTGCCGGATACGGCCTGGCGATCGGTGTCGTCCAGTTCGGCTTGCTGTTTCTGGGGATGAAGCTTGGCATGCCCGCCGGTCTCTCGTCGCTGGTGATCCAGGTGCAGGTGTTCTTTACCATCGGTCTCGCCATCGCATTTCTCGGCGACCGCTTGCAACGGCACAATCTCGTCGGCGCGGGCATCGCCACCGCCGGCATCGCCGTGCTCGCCGCGCAAGAGCTGATAGCAGGCGCCCACGCGACATTGGTCGGCTTCGCGCTGGTGCTCGTCGCTGCATTCGCCTGGGGCGTCGGCAACGTGATCTCCAAGCGAGCTGCAGCAGCGCACGATGCCGACATGTTCAGCCTGGTCGTCTGGTCGAGCCTCGTCCCGCCGATTCCGCTTGCGCTGCTCTCCTACGTCTTCGAAGGCGGCGCTTCGGTGTGGGACGCCGTGGCGTCGGCGGGGCTGCTTACCTGGGGTTGCGTATTGGTCCTCGCCTGGGGCGCGACGCTGTTCGGATTCGCATCCTGGGCGAAATTGCTCCATCGCTATCCCACCGGCCTCATCGCCCCGTTCGCGTTGCTTATTCCGGTGTCCGGAGTGGTCAGCGGCGCGATTTTTCTTGGCGAGTCGCTCGCGCCCTTGCAGGCCGTCGGCGCCCTGCTGGTGTTCGCGGGGCTGGCCGAGAATGTCTACGGTCCGCGCATTCGGGCCTGGATGTCCCAGGCTCGTTGAAATCACGCGCGGTAAGGCCGCGACGGAAATGTTCGCTTAGATCTGATTCGCGCGATCAGCCCATCGATCGCGAATCGCAGCGCCGTCACCAGCACTGCGCCTTGGTCCACGAGCCTCCCGTGACGTCTTTCACGCCTTGATAGTTATAGGTAAGAGTGCCACAAGGGTCGCCCGTCTGGGCTGCTGTCGGCGCTGCCTGAACCGTGTAGGTCGTCGCGGTCAGGTTCGCGAGCGACAGGTTGTAGTAGCTGTGTTCGCTTTGGTTGGCAAAGACGCCGCCGGCGCCGAGCGTCGCCGTTGCGTAGGTGCCTTTTTCCGTGGACCAGCGTTCCATTTGCGAGGCGACGCCGAGCAGCGCCGACTTCGCTTCCGCGCGGCGCGACTTCTGCACCGAGCTCTGGTAACTGGGATAGGCGATTGCCGCGAGAATCGCGACGATCGCGCAGACAATCATGACTTCGAGCAGAGTGAATCCGAGTGAGCGCACAGTAGTGTTCCGGTTTCAGTCGACGTAAATGACCGCGACGCGGCGATGCTGGGGGTCGGACGCATCCATCGTGAAGCGGACTTTGGCGCCGGTCTTCAATGCGTAGATGCTCGACGTCTTTCCGTCGCGCCCGAACACGCGCACGCGCTGGGCGTCGAAGGTAACCTTCTGGCCGTAGACGTGGAAGGTGCCGGTGCCGACGCTGACCGCTTCGACCGTTCCCCGGCGCATGCCGGAGCTGTCGTCGGCAATCGCCTTGGCAGCCGCTGGCGAGCTCGACATGCCTTGCATGTTCGTCTTTCCCGCGGAAGGCGCCGGCGTAGTGGTGGTCATCGCCACCGCAGGTGCCGCGACCAAGAGTAGAATCGTGCTGAAAACGTATCGCTTCATGATTTGCCTCTCACTGAATTTGACGCCACGACTTGCGTCCTTGGGTGCCCAGTCCGGCCGTCTCGCCGATGACGTTGACCGATCCGGACGAGGTGTTGACATACTTGTTCTCGAAGGGGTTACCTCCGCGTGCCGGCATGCTGAGGAAGCCGGCGGCGGCGGGAATGCTCGTGATCATGCGGCCGCTGGTGTTTTCGAGGCCGCTGCCAGTGTTGATCAGGTCCGCCGCCGAGATCTGCTGGTCGCCATTGGTGTCGAACGTCGGAGTGTCGTAGCGGTTACCGGTCATGACATTGACTTCCATGACCGAACCAGTGCCGCCGTAGCCGCATGGGTCGGTGTTGGGAATGGTTGTGTTGAAAATGACTCGACCTGCTCGAATCGTTGGATCGGTCACCATGCGCTCGCCCGAGGTCGGGAGGTTCATGTACCAGCCCTTTTTGCTCGAGTTGTAATCGCTCGCGGAGATGATGTTGTCCCCGCTCAGCGCGGCGTCGAGGGTCGGTGCGCCGACCGCGTGGGTGGTGATGCGATAGGTGTTGCCGTCGGCCCCGGTCGCGGTGCGCACCACCTGCTGGAGAACCAGATTTGACTGTCCGCCTACCGCCGATCCGTTGTCGCGAATGCCGTAAAAGGTCTGTACGCCGGTCGTCGTGTTGTCGGTCGCGTCGACATAGCGTCCGGTACCGAACGCGACAAGGTAGCCGCCTTGCGTGAACTTGGTCACGTCGGGGCGCGTGGTGATGGGCTGGCCCCCGGTATTGAAGAGCGGGGAGCCGCCGAACGCGACCGACCACGCGCTGGGACTCGACGCGGACAGATCGAACTTCCACATGTTGCCCGCCAGGTCTCCGGCGTAGACGACGTCGGCAATGCCGTCGCCGCTTGTGTCGACGGCGATCGCCCCCGACAGACCGTTGGGCGTGGAAGCGCTTCCCGACAAGGTATCGATCTTGGCGCGCAGCGCACCGGTTTCGGCATCAAGCACGAACAAGACTGCGTGTCCAGTGGAACTGGCGATTCCGTCCGACTGGCTGTTGTTGTATCCGTTGGCGACGATGACCGACCAGCGGCCGTCGTTGGTCTTGACCAGCAGCGGTTGGCCAAAGACGTAGCCGAGGTCCGCATCGTCGCTGTCGTTGAATTCCCAGCGCACGATCGATGCCGCCGCTGCCTGCCCGAAGCGGCTTGGATTGGTAATATCGAGCGCGTAGACGCCCTGACCGCCCGCGCCGAGGCCGCCGGCAAGCAGGGTATGCCATGCACTGCCGTAGTACACGTCGCCCACCGTGGGAGAGCCGTCGACGTAGTACAGATGCGGCGTCGGGTCGCTTGTAGTCTGGGCCAACCGCTGCGTGGTCAGCGCGCTCAGGTTCCGGTACACCGCGGTCGGAACGTAGGCGAGCGTCTCCACGCCGGTCCTGGCGTCGAATGCATGCAGCATCCCGTCGTTTCCGCCGACGTAAATGGTCGGTGCGCGATTGGCATTCGCCACTGCGAATGCGCTGTACGCGGCGCCTTCAAAGTTGTCCGGGTAACCGAAATTCGGCATAGCGACATAGCTTGGCGCGGAGTGGATGAGGTCGCCCAGCTTGCTGGTCGGGCGGCTGCGGAACGACGGAGTGCAAGTGCCGCAGGTCCCGCTTTCGTTCGAAGCGTTTCCGCGCAGCCAATTGACGCGCTGCGCGCCATAACCGTCGGGGTTCCCCACCAGGTCGGAATTGACCAATGACGCCTGCGCGATATCCATCTCGCTGCCACCGGGCAGACCTGGATAGGTCGCCGGCCAGCGGAACGGTATGCCGCGGCTGCCGAACGTCGCCGAGGGTTTATAGGTGAGGATGGTTCGTCCGGTGTCCCAGTTCTGACCGTTGATCACTTGCCCCGCATCCCAGAGCTGACTGCCGAGGGAGCCGTCGGCGTTGATGACATAGGCGATCAGCTGGCCGGACCAGGTACCGCTGTTGAATTTCGCCTGGTAGAGATTGGTGCCAGTGCCCCACGAACCGCCATTGAGCGAGACCGCCGATGCGGCCGCCGTCTTCGATTCGATATCGACCGCGATTGCCTGGAACGCCGCGGCGAGCGCTGCTGCGTCGCCGGCGAGGTACGCTGTGTTGGTGCCGCCCAGCGTCGCGATCTGGTTGAGCGTCGCGATCGAACCGGGGTTGGCGACGGTGTCCCCCATCCCGACGACGTAAGTCTGGATGTCGAAACGGTTGCCGCTGACGGAAACGTTGCGCAGAGGAGTGACCTGGCCGAAAACATCGTTCGCGGCCTGGGAAAAAGTCCACGCACGCGTGAACGGGTCGTAGGTGTTCTGCTGCTGCGATAGTGGGTACATGGCATTCCAGCCCGACATGCTGGCGGTCGGGTTGCCGTCGGTCGCCAGCATGATGAAGTTCTTCTGGCAGGAGCGAATGATCGGCGAGGTTCCACCGCTCGTGAAGTATTGCTGGGCGGTGGAGAAACTGCCGGCGAGCGGCGTGAACACCGCGCTGTTCTTAATGTCGGAGCCGTACTGTGTCTCGTTGGCGAGCAGCGTTTGCAGGTTGGTCAAATGCCCGGCAGTGTTGGAATCCTTGATCGGCTCGACGACATTGCCGAAGCCGTTGACGTCTGAATAGAAGCCCCACGCCCGAAAGGCGTACATCTGGCGCGTGATAGGCGGATTGTTGGGGATGTATCCGGCGTCGGTCGGCGTGAAGCTCAAGGGACCGCCAAAGATGTTACCGACCATGTTGGCCTCGAACGCAGCACCTGGAGTGTGCGTATACCAAAAGTTGTAAGCGCCACCGGGGCCGGTGGTTGTCGCCCAGGCGCCGGACCCAAAAAAGCCAATGTAGAGCACGTCGTTGATGTCGGGGTCGTCGCTCGCCCTGTCGTAGGTGACGTAATTACCACCCGGAAACGGCTGCGGGTTCGGGATGCAGCGGAGGCCGCGGTTCGACCTGGAAACGCCACCTGCAGCACCGCCGGGCAGGCAGTCATCGGTGAACACCATCGTTTGATCGTTCCCGAGCCAGTACGGATACGTCGAGTACAGGCTGGGCCCGCTCGTATAGAAGGTCTCGAGACCCCAGTTGAACAAGCCCGAATAGGCATTGATCGTGTTGCGTATGACCGTGCGCGCAATGTTCCC
>DASZZK010000194.1:0-2094 GCA_035544975.1 Casimicrobiaceae bacterium
TCACTTGGCCCGCGCCCAGCGCGACCAAGGCGGGGCCGGGACAAAACCCCGCGAGCCCCCAACCAATGCCGAAAGCAAGGCTGCCGAGCACGAGGCGGTGGTCGATCTGGCGGGGATTCGGCAATTGCATCGGTGTTCCGAGGAGCGTCACGGCGCGTTTTCCGGCCAAGAAAAAGGCGGGCACACCGACGGCGACCGCACCCGCCATCACCAGCGCAAGCGAGGGATCCCAGCTGCCGGCGAGATTCAGGAAGCCGAGCACCTTGGACGGATTCACCAGCCCCGATACGATGAGGCCGACGCCAAACACGAGTCCGGCAACAAATGAGGAGAGCGTGTACATCCTGGTCTCTCAAACGCCGGCAAGGTGCCGCGTGACGAGCACCGTCGCAAAACCCGCGGCCATGAAAATCAGCGTGGCGACGAGCGAGCGCGGCGAAAGGCGGGCTATGCCGCACACGCCGTGACCGCTGGTGCAGCCCGCGCCATAACGCGTACCCGCGCCCACCAACAGGCCGGCGGCGATCAGAGTCGGATAATTCGCATCGATGACGATCGCAGGAAGCGCGGCGGCCATGGCGTACAGAACCGGCGCCGCCACCAGGCCCGCCAGGAAAGCGACGCGCCATGCGAGGTCGTGGGCGGCCGGCCGAAGCAGGCCGCCCACGATCCCGCTGATCCCGGCGATCCGGCCGTTGACAAGGGCGAGCATGGCTGCCGCGACGCCGATGATCACGCCGCCAATGACGGCCGACCATGGCGTGAAGGAAGCCCAATCAACATGCATGACCGATTCCTCTACCGTGTTTTGCGACCGATGCCGGACCGCGACGCGAGCCCGCGCGGCAAGCTAGCAGCGCTGCCCGAGGAGTTGCTTGAGCGCCGCGATGTCGAGCAATTTGACGGAGCGCCCCTGGACCTGGATCAGACCCTCCTGGTGAAAGCGGGAAAAGAGCCGGCTTACGGTTTCGAGCTTCAGTCCGAGATAACTGCCGATTTCCTCGCGGGTCATGCGCAGCACAAACTCGGTTGAAGAGTAGCCCCGTTCGCGATACCGCTGCGACAGGTTGAGTAGGAACGCAGCAAGCCGCTCTTCGGCGCGCATGCTGCCGAGCAGCAGCATGACGCCGTGGTCGCGGGCGATCTCCCGCGACAGAAACTGGTAGAGGTTGCGCTGCAGCGGCGCGACGCTGCGCGCGAGATCGCCGAGCTCGTCAAACGGCAACACACAATATTCGGTATCTTCCAGTGCGATGGCCTGGCAGCCATGGCGCTCGGAGCCTATGCCATCCATGCCGATCACATCGCCCAGCATGTGATAGCCCGCCACCTGCTCGCGGCCGTCCTCGGCCAGCACGATTGTCTTGCACGAACCCGTCTTGATCGCGTACAGCGCGGTGAATGAATCGCCGGCGTGATAGAGCACCTCGCCTTTCTTCAGCCGCACGCGTTTTGTAACGACGTCGTCGAGTTGGCGCAAGGCATCGTGATCCAGCCCGATCGGCAGGCAGAGCTCACGCATGCTGCAGTTGCTGCAGCGCGTCTTGAGCGCGTGGAGCGAAATCACGTTCGAGGCTGCCGGCGCTGCCGACAGCGGGCGGGGGGCGGGGAGGGCCATCAGGCGGGAGGAGGCGTAAGCTCGCGCGATCCATCCAGAGGAAGCAAGTGTTGAGTGTACTTGCAAACCGCCGCATTGAATACGACGAACCACAGCAGCTTGCCCGATGAGCGCCCCTCATAGTCGAGCCATGCAATATCCGCAAATCCCGTTAACCTTTATTCGGGTGTCGATCGCTGCAGCGATCGCAACGATCGGTCTCAAGTTTGGCGCATACGCTCTTACGCACTCGGTGGGCCTGTTATCCGATGCGATCGAAGCGTTTGTGAATCTGGCGGCTGCCTTGGGTGCGCTGTGGGCCTTGACCGCTGCTGCGCGCCCGCCCGATGAACGCTACCACTTTGGTCAGGCGAAGGCGGAGTACTTCTCATCGGGTTTCGAGGGGGCGCTTATCATTGTCGCCGCAGTAGCGATCGCCTACACCGCCGTTGAGCGCCTACTGCATCCGGCAGCCATTTCCTTCGGCATCGCCGGGC
>DASZZK010000195.1:0-8954 GCA_035544975.1 Casimicrobiaceae bacterium
AGACGGGGGCCGAAGGCAAGGTGGCGACCGATCCCCTGTTGATCGTCGACGGCAAGCATTATTTGCACCGGTTTCATTTCGACCAGCCTCGCGCCGCGCTTGGCATATTTCAGCCCGAGCAGGCGCAGCCGCTAGTGGCCCGATTCGGCGAAATATGGGCGACTGGCGAGTCGGGCGTGAATGCGACGGTCTTGGGTCTGTAGGCTTGGGTCCGACACTCGCCGTTTGAGAGGCTCGATAAGGCGCTTCGATAATCCAAACCCGGCTCTCCCCCCGTTGAATCCCGCTACCTTTATGCTAAGATTTGGGCATCGGTGGTGCTATTTTCGCGCGCATCCGTGGTTCACGCACAGGCGCCCAGCCGATTTCTAAAGCAACGTGCCGATCTAACTCGAGTAAGGGGAATCACAATGAACAAATCCGTTTTCGCCGCTGTCGCGGTCGTTGCAGTTCTGGCTGCGTGCGATAAGCCCGCACCTGTCGTCGTAACGCCTCCGCCGAGTCCGCCGGTCGTGGTGACACCGGCTCCTGCACCCGCGCCTGCTCCAGGTGCCGTGGATTCCATGAAAGCCGCCGACAAGGCGACCGATGCGGCCAAGGACGCCAAGGGCTCTGCCATGGACGCCAAGGACGCCGCCAAGGACGCCAAGGACACATCCAAGGAAATGAAGAAATAAAGCTGTCGCAATCGAAAAAAAAGCCGGCCCGCGAGGCCGGCTTTTCTTTGTCTCTGCTTTTGTCTCTTCGCTGATGCTCGCTGCGACCGACCGCGGCAACCCTTTATGACAGCGGCACGCCGATGCGCTTGGCGACTTCCTGATATTTTTCGATGACGCCGCCCAGGTCGCGACGGAAGCGGTCCTTGTCCAGCTTCTCCTGTGTGGCCAGATCCCAAAGGCGGCACCCGTCCGGCGTGAATTCGTCGCCGAGCAACAGCGGTCCCGCCGGATCCGAAACGGCGTGGCCGAACTCCAATTTGTAATCTACCAGCTCGATGCCCGCGTCTGCAAAAAGCGGCTTCAACACCTGGTTGACCCGATGTGTCAGCGACTTCATCTCGGCGATCTCGGTCGCGTTTGCCCAGCCCAGCACACGAAGGTGATCGTCGTTGACCAGCGGATCGTGCAAGGCATCGCTCTTGTAAAAGAATTCGAAAATCGGCTCGGACAAGCGCGTGCCTTCGGCGATGCCGTAGCGCTTGGCCATCGACCCGGCGCATACGTTCCGGACCACGCATTCAACGGGAATCATTTTCAACGCGATGACCAGCGAATCGCGCTCATTGAGCAGCCGCACGAAATGGGTCACTACACCTGCGGCGGCGAGCTTGCCCATGATAAAGGCGTTGATCCGGTTGTTGGTCTCGCCCTTCTGTGCGAGCTGGGAAACCTTGGTGCCGTCGAATGCGCTGGTGTCGTCCCGGAAATGCATCACCAGTCGTCCGGGATCGTCCGTTGCATAGACGGTCTTGGCTTTGCCGCGATAGAGCTCCTGCCGCTTTTCCATTCGCTTCCCCGTGTTGTCCTGCAGTACCTAGACGAATCCGCGCCAGCCGAATCCTTCATGCTGCTCGGCGATGCCGATCCAGTCGAGCGAGCAGCCAAGCGCGGTGGCGAGCGCCGCCCGCGCTAGATCCGGCAGATTGTTGTGCTGAGAAAGATGCGCCGCGAAGACGTGCTTGAGCTTCGAATTGTCGAGCCGCGACAAGAGTCCGCCCGCCGCGTCGTTGTCCAGATGGCCGAAGCGTCCCGCGATGCGCTGCTTGAGCGCGTACGGGTAGTGGCCGTTGGCAAGCATTCCGGAATCATGATTGCATTCGAGCACCAGCGCATCGCAGCCCGAAAGGCTGGCTTCGACGTGCAGCGTGCTGACCCCGAGATCGGTCAGGACGCCCAGCCGCCATTGACCGTCGCCGCAGACGAATTGAACCGGCTCGCGAGCGTCGTGCGGTACCGGGAACGGTCGAACCTCGATGTCGTCGATCGCGAATGCGTCTTCGGTATCGAAGCCGTATACCTCGGGCAGGCCGGCGAAGCGCTCCGCCACTGCGGAGAGCGTGCCGAAGGTCAGCCAGACCGGTGTTTGGTAACGCATCGCGAATGCTGCAACGCCGCCTACGTGATCGCTGTGCTCATGGGTCACGATGATGGCAGTGACCGCTTCAGGCGCAACGCCGATGCGCGCCAGCCTTGCGACAGTGTCGCGAATGCCGAAGCCGCAGTCGATGAGCACTCGCGTCGCACCCGCCTCCACCAGCAGGCCATTGCCTTCGCTGCCACTGCCGAGACAGGCGAAGCGCACGCTACTTGAGCTGGTCCTTGAGCAACGCGAGGATCTTCTCGCCGTTCGGCGAGCCGTCCGCGACGCCCGCGGGATCCTGCACCGTCACCAAGCTGCGGGGATCGGCCTGCGTTACCACTACCCGATATTGTTCCGGCTTCGCGACCGCATCGGTGGTCTTCCAGAACTGAATCTGGGAGATCGTCTTCGCCAACCAGCCGTCGTCTTTTTTCCGGGTAGCCAGGTCCGGATCCGAGTAGCGGACAAAATACAGTCCTTTCGAACGGTCACGATCGACGACGGTAAAGCCGGTGCGATCGAGCGCGAGCCCGACGCGACGCCACGCGCGGTCGAACGCATCGTCGACGACCAGCTGCGCCTGGCCGTCGCGGCTCTTTTCGATTCGTGCGCGATCGGGTGCGTTGATCATCGTCGCCACCGCCTCGGCGGCTTTCGGCGCCGGCGTGCCGAAAGCGAGCATGAGACGTTCCAGAAACTCGGCCTCGAGCTCGGGATTCGGGGGCACCACCGTCCAGTTCCAGTCTTCACCCGCGCCCTGCGAAAACTTGGTCGGCAGTTGCGCCGCGCCGCGATGGCTGATGAAAATCTCGACCGTGCCCGGTTCCGTACCGCGCTCGATCCGGCTGCGAAACTTGTCGCGCTTGTAGGTATCGTTGCCGAAGCTCAAGTACTTGCTGGTGAATCGCTGAAGAAAATCCTTCGGCAGGTCGGCGCGATTCTCGGCCCAATCGGTTTCCATGATGCCAAGACCGGGTTGCTCGATCGCTATCACGAAACCGTTCTTGGTCCAGAATTCGCGCAGTGTCGTCCACGCCGCTTCCTGCGTTGCCTTCACGACCAGCCAGCGCTCGCTGCCCGAGCGCGCAACGCGTGCGTCCGGACTCACGGGCAGAAGCTCGGTCGAACGGCCAGCTGCACGCGCGGCCGCGACGCCCGATGCGGTGGTGACCTGATAGCGGTCGTCGTAGGTCGGCGTGGTGAGATCCGGAGGCACTTCGAGCGCGGGGACGCTTCCGGCCGACTTGTAGTCGATTTTCTTGCCCAGCGACAGGGTCATGGTTTCGCAGCCGGCAAGCACCGTTGCGGCAATGACGACCGGCATCGCCGCGCGAGACACGCGACGCAGCAGCTCTGTACTCAGCATTCGATTCCTCCGCAAAATTCTCACAGGCAGCCCGCGTCACGCAGCGCTGTCCGCATGATGTCATGGTACGGCGCGGCCAGCGGCGTAAGCGGCAGCCGCAGCGTTCCACCGATAAGGCCCATCTCGGCCAGCGCCCACTTGACGGGAATCGGATTGGCCTCGACAAACAGTTTGGTATGCAAGGGCATGAGCTTCGCGTTCGCCGAGCGCGCCTCCTCCAGCCTTCCGTTCAGCGCGGCGTCGCACATCGTTGCCATCGCTCGCGGCGCCACGTTGGCGGTGACCGAAATGACGCCGTGGCCGCCAAGCAGCATATACGCAAGCGCGGTGTCGTCATTGCCGGAGAGCAACGCAAACGATTTTGTCTTGCGCAAGCGCCGCATCAGATCGACGTGGCGCACGAGATCCGACGTCGCGTCCTTGATGCCGACGACGCCCGGGAGTTCCGCCAGACGGAGCACCGTGTCAGTTGCCAGATCGGCCATGGTCCGTCCGGGAACATTGTAGACGAGGAGCGGCAGCTCGACTCTCTCTGCAATTGTCTTGAAGTGAAGATACAGACCTTCCTGGGATGGCTTGTTGTAGTACGGAACCACCGACAGACCATACGACGCGCCTACCTTTTTTGCGTACGCGGTCTGCTCGATCGCCTCGGTGGTCGAATTCGAGCCGGTCCCCGCAATGACCGGGATCCGACCTTTGGCGTGCTCGACCGCCGTCTTGATCAGCAGACAATGTTCTTCGAAGCTTACGGTCGGCGATTCACCCGTCGTGCCGACGACGACGATACCGGAGGTGCCGTTGGCGACATGGAAATCGATCAGTTTGCACAGTCCGGGTAAATCGAGCGCACCTCCCGGCAGCATCGGCGTCGCGATTGCGACGAGACTTCCACTCAACATCGATTCAAACCCGGAAAAACGGTCATTTTACCCCATTCGCCCGGACCGGGCCCAGCGCAGCTCACGTCGGTAGCTCCGGTGGCCATGCACGGCACCGGCCGACCGCCGCCAGCCGCTGCACCACGGCCGGCGGCTCGGATTCGCTGCGGCCCTGTTCGAACGCAACGACGATCAGCGACCCACCGGCGATGGTGAGCAGCTCGCCATCGGTCAAAAGGAAATCCGGATTCGACGGTTTGCCGTATGCCTCGTTGCCGCGCGCAAACGTCTCGTAGAGCAGCGCGCCATCGTCGGCGATTGCACGCAGCAGATTTGGAAAAAGTGCGCGATGCAGATAATTCGTCACGATAATGGCGTCGAACTTCTCTCCCTCGAATGGCCACGGGTGCGCTTCCAGGTCCGCGCTGACCGGAGTGATCCCTGCGACCGAGGCGAGTCCTTCGAGCGCGGCCGTGTCGCGGTCAACGGCCACGACCCGACAGCCGCGCGCGGCGAACCATCGGCTGTGACGTCCCTGACCGCACGCGACGTCGAGCACCCTCGCGCCGTCCGCAACGAGCCCGGAAAAACGCACCACCCAGGCAGACGGCGAGAGCGAAGCGTGGTGCGCGCTCACGTTTTCTTCCGTGCCGGTGAGTTGCGACGGCGGGGCTGCCGCGGCGCCGGGAGCACCGTCGCACCCGGTTCCACAGTTTCCTCGTGCGCCTCAGCGCGGAGCCAGTCGACGAAGGCCTGCGCTTCCGGACGCCGTGAAGCTTGCGCCCCGCGCACGACGAAATACGCGCGGCTCGTCGCGTGCTGGCCACGGAAAGGCGCCACCAGCTTGCCTTGCGCGACCAGCTGATCGACCAGCGGACTGCGGCCGAGCGCCACGCCCTGGCCGTCGATGGCCGCCTGCACCAGCAAGTTGTATTGGTTAAAGCGGAGCATCCCCGCCGGTGTCGGCTCGCGAACGCCGATCGCGGCGAACCATTGCGCCCAGTTAAGCCAGGGATACCTGCCGCGATCGTCGTCGAGATTGAGCAGCACGTGTCGAGCAAGGTCCTCGGGCTGCTTGAGCGGACGCGCCGGATCGGATGCCAGGGCGGGGCTGCAAACCGGCTGCAAGCGCTCACCGAAAAGGCGCTGTGCATCGCGCGGCGCCATCGACTCCGGGCAATAGCGAACGGCGAGGTCGATACGCTCGCGATCGAGATCGAGTATCCGGTTGTCGGCGGAGATGAATACGTCGATGTCCGGATGTCGTTCCCGAAACCGCGGCAGCCGCGGCAGCAGCCACAGGGCGGCAAATGGGATCGCGGTGGAAATCGTCAGCGGCGCTGCCGACTGCTCGCGGCGGATCTTGGCCACCGCACGGGTAAGCTCATCGAGCATCGTCTTCGCCGCGAGCTGCAACACCTGGCCCGCCTCGGTCAATCGAAGCGCGCGATGCCGGCGCTCGAACAAGGGCGCGCCAAGCTGCTCCTCGAGTATCTGCATCTGCCGCGACAGCGCCGACTGGGTGAGAAACAACTCCTCACCGGCGCGGGTGAAGCTCAAGTGACGAGCCGCCGCGTCGAATCCCTTGAGCAGATCGAGGGTGGGCAGGCGTCTCCTGGCAGGGTCTTGTTTTGGCATTCCTGATCCGCATGCGTCCTATGCATATATTTCGTTTGCCCTGCCACCGCCGCGCGCCGATACTTTGCTCTGCGTGCAGAGCCACTCACCAGCCAGCCGGATTTGCATGCATTATACGCATACATAAGGAGCCGATCATGCCCTTCGATTTTTCCCCAGTGCTGTCACAAAGGCGGTTTCTTGCCGGTCGAAGCACGCTGCAGCTCGACCACGCGGAAGGTACGGTCATCACGGTAGAGAGCGGCTGCCTTTGGGTGACCATGGAGAACGATACGCGCGACATCATCCTGATGCCCGGCATGCGCTTCGAGGTGGATCGCGGCGGCCGGACCATCGTCGCAGCCGAGCAAGACTCGCGCTTCGGGCTGCTCGAGCCCTGCGACAGCGCCGAAGGTGTTGCTGCATGGATGGCGCGAAGACTTGCCGCCGCGCTCGGTCGGCGGGTGCCGCGAGGAGCGCCTGGCTGCGTTCCCTACTACTGAAGCCGACGCCTCGTCGCACGCTGGCTTAAGGACGGGTGGCGTGCAAAGCGCTTAATCGAGGCGCGGTTGCGTCAACGCTTGCTGAACACCATCTTGCCCTGCTTTTGCGCAACATGCACGGTATCGCCGGCGACGAACTTGCCCGCGAGGATCTCTTTGGCCAGCGGATTCTCGATCTCCTGCTGGATCGCGCGCTTCAGCGGACGCGCGCCGTAGACGGGGTCGTAGCCGACGTTGGCGATCGCGGCCAATGCGTCCGGCGTGAGCTCCAGCGAGATGTCCATCTTGGCCAGCCTTGACTGAAGGCCCTTCAACTGGATCCCGGCGATCGCTTCGATGTTCTTTTCCGACAGCGCGTGGAAAACCACGATCTCATCGATGCGATTGACGAACTCCGGTCGAAACTGGGTCTTGACCTCTGCCATGACCGCTAGCTTGATCACCCCATAATCGTCTCCGGACATCTGCTGGATCATTTGCGATCCGAGGTTCGAGGTCATCACGATGACCGTATTCTTGAAATCGACCGTGCGTCCCTGGCCGTCGGTCATGCGCCCGTCGTCCAGTACCTGCAGCAGAACGTTGAAGACGTCGGGATGCGCTTTTTCGACTTCGTCCAGAAGGATGAGGCTGTACGGCTTGCGACGCACCGCTTCGGTCAGATAGCCGCCTTCTTCGTAACCGACATAGCCCGGCGGCGCGCCGATCAGCCGGGCGACCGAATGTTTTTCCATGAATTCGGACATGTCGATCCGGATCAGATGCGTTTCCGTATCGAACAGGAACTCCGCCAGCGCCTTGCATAGCTCCGTCTTGCCGACGCCGGTCGGTCCCAGAAACAGAAACGAGCCGTAGGGCCGATTGGGATCGGAAAGACCCGAGCGCGAGCGCCGGATCGCGTCGGACACCAGGCGCACCGCCTCGTCCTGGCCGACAACACGCTGGTGCAGCGCGTCTTCCATGTGCAGCAGCTTTTCGCGCTCGCCCTGCATCATCTTCGACACCGGAATCCCGGTCGCTCGCGACACGACCTCGGCGATTTCTTCAGCGCCGACCTGGGTGCGCAAGAGCTTCGGCTTTTTCGTCTGCTCGCTGGCCAGCTTGGTGTCCGCCTTCTTGAGCTGCGCCTCTAGCTGAGGAAGCTTGCCGTACTGCAGCTCGGACATGGCCTGCCAATCGCCTTTGCGCTTGGCGTCTTCCATGGCCTGCTTGACCTTGTCGATTTCCTCCTTGATGTGCTGCGTCCCTTGGACCTGGGCCTTTTCAGCGCGCCATACTTCGTCCAGGTCCGCGTACTCGCGCTCGAGCTTTGCGATTTCCTGCTCGATCAGCTCCAGGCGCTTTTTCGACGCCGCGTCCTTTTCCTTTTTTACCGCCTCGCGCTCGATCTTGAGCTGAATCAGCCTGCGGTCGAGCCGGTCCATTGCCTCCGGCTTGGAGTCGATCTCCATCTTGATGCGCGCAGCCGCTTCGTCGATCAGGTCGATGGCCTTGTCGGGAAGAAAGCGGTCGGTGATGTAGCGATGCGACAACTCGGCCGCGGCGACGATGGCCGGATCGGTGATTTCGACGCCGTGGTGAATTTCGTAGCGCTCCTGCAAGCCGCGAAGAATGGCGATGGTCGACTCCACCGACGGTTCTTCGACCAGCACCCGCTGAAAGCGCCGCTCGAGCGCCGCGTCCTTTTCGATGTACTTCCGGTATTCGTCGAGCGTGGTCGCGCCGACGCAGTGCAACTCGCCGCGGGCGAGCGCGGGTTTCAACATATTGCCCGCGTCGATCGCGCCTTCCGCCTTGCCGGCACCCACCATGGTGTGCAGCTCGTCGATGAACACGATGGTGCGACCTTCGTCGGCGGCGATGTCCTTCAATACCGCCTTGAGCCTCTCCTCGAACTCGCCGCGATACTTCGCGCCCGCGAGCAGCATTGCCATGTCGAGCGAAAGCACGCGCTTGTTCTTGAGTGTCTCCGGCACCTCGCCGTTGACGATGCGCTGCGCGAGCCCTTCGACGATCGCGGTCTTGCCCACGCCCGGCTCGCCGATCAGCACCGGGTTGTTCTTGGTACGGCGCTGAAGGATCTGGATAGTGCGGCGGATCTCGTCATCGCGGCCGATGACCGGGTCGAGCTTGCCCTGGCGCGCGCGCTCGGTGAGGTCGACGGTGTACTTCTTGAGTGCCTCGCGCTGCCCTTCGGCTTCCGGCGAATCGACTGCGGCCCCGCCGCGCACCGTTTCGATCGCCGACTCAAGCGCCTTCTTGGTCAGACCGTATTCCTTGAGCAGCCGCCCGGTGTCGCCCTTGTCGTCGGCCAGCGCGAGCAGAAATATCTCGCTGGCAATGAATTGGTCGCCGCGCTTGGTCGCGATCTTGTCGGTGAGATTGAGCAGATTGGTCAGGTCGCGCGAGGCGCTGATTTCGCCGCCCTGGCCTTCGACTTTCGGCAAACGATCGATCGCCTTGGTCAGGGCAGCCTTCAGCGGTGCGACGTTGACGCCGGCGCGGGAC
>DASZZK010000196.1:0-3516 GCA_035544975.1 Casimicrobiaceae bacterium
CTACGCCAACAGCGGCTATCAAGCAGCTATTCCGCTGCTCGACGTCACGCGGCGCGATCACAATATAAGCGCGAATCTGGGCGCGCTTTATCTGATCGACGCCCACTGGAGCGCGCGCGCCGAATACCAATACGCGCGCAACAACTCCAATCTCGAGCTCTATGAATATACGCGGCACGTGGGCGCGCTGAAGCTGCGCTATGAATTCAAATAGGGGCGCTTTGATGAGCTTGCGCGCGCGGTCCTTCCTGCAAGCCTGGACGCTCGTTCTCTGTCTGCTTGCCGCGGGCGTGGCGTTCGGGCAGACCGCCGGAAAGGTGCTGCTTGCGGTCGGCGATGTCGTGGCGCTGCGCGGGACGGAGCGGGTACGCCTGACGGCCGGCGCGGCGGTCAATGTCGGCGACACCGTCGTCACCGGCGCACAGAGTCACGCGCAACTTCGCTTCGCCGACGATGCGCTGGTGGCGCTCAAGCCGGATTCCGAGTTCCGCATCGAGCGCTACAATTTTACCGGCGCGTCGGATGGCGGCGAAGTCGCCGTCTTCCGGCTGTTGAAAGGCGGCTTCCGTACGCTCACCGGACAAATCGGAAGGCTCAATCGCGACCAGTATCAATTGCTGACGACACAGGCAACGATCGGCATTCGCGGCACGCATTACCAGGCGCAGATCTGCGCCTCCGGTCAATGTACCAACCAGGGAGCGCCCGCGCGCTCGGGCATGTACGGCGGCGTTTACGAAGGCCGCGTCATCGTCTCGAATCCGCTCGGCGCCGAGGAATACGGCCCCGAGGAATTTTTCTTCGTTCCCGACGGCGAAGCGCCGCAGCGCTGGCTCGGCCAACCTGATTTTCTCTCCGATCAGCTCGATGGCCGCCGGCCCACCCTGGCCTTGGCACCGGCACAATTGCGTTTCGCCAGCGTACCAGCTTTCGAGATCTCGCTTGGCCTTGGCGCGCCATCGTTCACGAATTTTGGCGCCGCGGGCGCGCCGTCGTTCACCGATTCTGGCACCGCGGGCGTGCCGTCATTCACGTTTTCTGCCACTGAAGATCTGACGACACCGATATTGATCAGCGCCGGAAAGACCGTGATCGTCGGTTCCGATCGCTACACATTGGAGCTGGACTCGACCACGAATCCGAACCTTCAGCTCGGCATCGGTGGCGGTGGACAAATGACCTCGTTCAACAACGGACGGTTGGTCGCCGGCGTCGGCACGGCTTCCATCGTCGACGTCGGCAGCGAAGGCGGGGCGACCGGCCTTGCTTTGGGCAGCGGCTTGAACTGGGGACGCTGGCAAGGGCCAGGCTCGACCATTGCGCAGACGCTCGGCAATCAGGTTGTGCACAACGACGGCGGCAACTTGCACTACATCTACGGCAACATTGCGTCTTCGATGCCGACCTCGGGCCAGGTGTCGTACGCACCCGTCGGCGGGACCCGGCCCACGGACTCGGGCACCGGCGCCGTCGGCACCTTGATTTCCGGGGGCACCATCAATGTCAACTTCACCACCGCCCAGCTCGCGCTTACCGGGCTCGCGGTCGGCTTCGCCAACGCGACCTACACCATGGCCGGGTCGACCGGTATCCTCAACGGCCAGTTTTCGACGGCGCCGGTGGGCGCCAGCGTCGGCTGCACCGGCGGCGGCTGCCAGTCGCTCATCGCCGGCAACTTCGCCGGTTTCCTCGCCGGACCCGGTGCCGCGGGCATCGGCCTCGACTATTATTTCAATACCCGGAACGGAAGCGTCATCGAAGGCGTGGCCGCCTACCGCAAATGCGCGAGCCCCGGAAGATGCTGAAGGCGCTCGCGCTGGCTGTACCGGATTCCTGAAGAACCGCGGACCCGCGCCAAATGCACTAGAGGTAATCGTCGAGGATCGTCTCGTCGAAGGTAATGCGGGTTCCCAGCTTCCGATACGTCGCGACTATCCACTGCTTCGCGGCCACCGCGCCGGCCTGCCTCAGCGCGTTCAGGAAGTCCCAGTCGGTGTTGAGCGCGCTGCCCGCGTACAACCCGGCAAACGCCGTCGGATCCTTGATCACGTGCAGGTTGATGCGGCGCATCGATGGATCGTCGACCTTTCCCTCGTCGATCAGGCGCGTGATCAGATGAATGGCCCGGATCTCGCGGATCAGACAGGCGTTAAGCGTAATCTCGCGAAAGCGCTCCTTGATCTCGGCAGCGTGACGCGGAAGGCGTGACGCACGGCTGCTGGTCAACTGGACCAGCACGACGTCTCCGGCCTCGCATTCGTCGATCAGCGGAAAGATCGCCGGATTGGCGACGTAGCCTCCATCCCAGTAGTATTCGCCGTCGACCTCGACCGCCTGAAACATCGTCGGCACGCAGCTGGTCGCCATGAGTGCATCGGCGCTGATCTCGCGGTTGTGAAAGATTCGAATTTTTCCCGTCTGCACGTGGGTCGCAGCGAGAAAAAGCTTGCAGCCGTCCGACTTCCGCATGGCATCGAAGTCGAAAAATTCCTCGACCAGCGCACGAAACGGGTTGTAGTTGAGCGGGTTCGTGGCGTAGGGCGAAGCAACGCCGACCATCTGCTCGAAGAATGCCCGCAGGATCATCCCCGGCGCCGTGGTGAGGTTGTGATCGCCGCGCGTCTTGCCCGCGGGATCGGAGAACATCGGCGCAACACGCCGGGCGAGCTCGTGTGTGCGTCGCCAGAAGTCTTCCAGCGATTGTATCGCGCCCGCCTCACTGCCCTGTATCAAGCCCTGTACGACCGCGGCGGCGTTCATCCCTCCCGCGCTGGTGCCGGAAATTCCCGCAAACTCGAAACGACCGTCCTCCAGCAGCGCCTCGAGCACGCCCCAGGTGAATGCGCCATGGGAGCCGCCTCCCTGAAGCGCGAGCGAGATGCGCTTCTTTCTGCTTGAGCTTCGCGCTCGCTCTTTCGAAGCGGTCATCGCAACCTCATTTGACGGCAAACGTCGTCGCGCCATCCCACTCCGACGCCGGCGGGTCGATGCGAAACGCCTCGCAACGAACGCGATAGAGGGCGTAGAGTTTTTGCGCGGGATGCGCGGCGGCTAGGGCCGCAAATGCGATCTCGGCCTCGGCGAATTTTGCTTGTCGATACTTTGCTAGAGCCGCATCCCACTCGCCGAGCTCGCGGCTAAGCTCGATGGCGAGCGTCCGTCCGAGCGGTTGATAGATGGTGACCGCATGCGCCCTGCCCCTGACGCGCACACGGTCGAGCTCGCGGCAAATCATTTCGGGAATGGTGCGCCTGGTGTCCTCGCCGATGATCAAAGGCACGCCGTATTCCTTGGTCAGGCCTTCGAGCCGGGAAGCCAGATTGACCGCGTCGCCGAGCACCGTGTACGCCTTGCGAAACTCGGAGCCCATGTCACCGACGTTCATGGTGCCGCTGTTGATGCCGATGCCGATCTCCAGCTCCGGCCAGCCGCGATTTCTGAATTCCTTGGTCAGCGACGGAATTTTTTCCTGCATGGCCAGCGCGGCGTCGACGCCGTCGCGCGCGTGATGCTCGT
>DASZZK010000197.1:0-6023 GCA_035544975.1 Casimicrobiaceae bacterium
CCCTCGACGGCGATGGTGACCGCCTGGTGATGGTCGATGCCGAAGGCCGGTTGTACGACGGCGACCAGTTGCTCTACGTGATCGCGCGCGACTATCTGCGCCGAGGCGCGATGGCGGGAGGAGTCGTCGGCACACACATGAGCAATCTCGGCTTCGAGCAGGCATTGTCGCGAAGCAAGATCCCGTTCGCACGCGCACCGGTCGGCGACCGTTACGTGCTGGAAACCATGCAGCAGAAGGGCTGGATCCTGGGCGGCGAAAACTCCGGGCACATCATCTGTCTGGACAAGCATACGACCGGCGACTCCATCGTCGCCGCGCTCGCCGTGCTGCGCGCACTGTGCGAGCAGAAAACGACGCTGGCCGCGGCCACTGCCGACGCGGCGTTGTTTCCGCAACGGCTGATCAACGTGCCGATTCGCAACGGCTTCGACTGGCGTGCGAGCGACGCCATCCGCCGCGCGGAGCAGGACGCGGTCGTCATGCTCGACGGTTCCGGCCGTGTTCTGCTGCGTCCCTCGGGAACCGAGCCGGTGCTGCGTGTCATGGTCGAGGCGCGCGAAGCGGTCGTCGCGGAACGTTGCGCACAGGGCATCGCGGACGTGGTGGCGAAGGCCGCGGCCTGATACCAGATGATCGTCGTTCCCGCGAAAGCGGGAACCCAGTGTCTTCTGATCCACGCCACCAGCGCGATCATGGTCTCGCCTGCGCCGCCGGTATAATTCCCACCATGGTTGCCGTCCTGCATTCCGCGCCGGAGGTCGCAGCGCCCGAGGCGCTTGCCGCGTGGACCGAACGCGTGAGAGAAGGTTTCACGCCCGACGAGCGCGTCAAGCTGCTCGCGACGCTGGACGCCGCACGAACGCTCTACGGTGATCGGTGTGCATCCGATGGTGAGCCGTGGCTCGATCGCGCGCTCGGCACGGCTGCGATCGTCGCCGGACTCAAGCTCGATATCGATTCGGTTTGCGCTGCCGTGATGATCGGCGCGCCGCATGCCGACGCCTTCGACGCCGAGGCGTTCGGTGCGCGCTTCGGTGCCGAAGTCGCACAATTGGTCAACGGCGTCGCGCGCATGGGCGCGATCAAGGCGATCCCGGATGACGCGCCCGCGCACGATCGCGACGCGCACTCGGAAAGCCTGCGCAAAATGCTGCTGGCGATGGTCGGCGACATTCGTGTGGTGCTGATCAAGCTCGCGGAGCGTACGCAGGCGCTGCGCTACCTGGTTTCTCACAAGGGTGTTGCGGGCGCGCAGGCCGCGCGTGAAACGCAGGATTTGTTCGCGCCGCTCGCCAATCGGCTCGGCGTATGGCAGCTCAAATGGGAGCTGGAGGATCTCAGTCTGCGCGCGCTCGAACCCGAGACCTACAAGCAGATTGCCAAGCTACTCGACGAGCGCCGGCTCGACCGCCAGCAGTACATCGAGGAGGTCAAGGCGACGCTCAAGCGCGAGCTTGCCGCCGCAGGTGTGACTGCCGAAATCTCCGGCCGGCCGAAGCATATTCACAGCATATGGACCAAGATGCGCCGCAAGCAGGCCGGCATCGATGAGCTGTACGACATTCGCGCGGTGCGCATCCTGGTCGACGAAGTCAAGGATTGCTATACCGCGCTGGGGCTCGTGCACAACCTGTGGACGCCGATGGTGAAGGAATTCGACGACTACATCGCCCGGCCCAAGGCCAACGACTACCGCTCGCTGCACACTGCCGTCATCGGCCCGGAAGGCAAGCCGCTCGAGGTGCAGATTCGCACGCACGAAATGCACCGGCATTCGGAATACGGCGTTGCCGCGCATTGGCGCTACAAGGAAGGTGCGCGCGGTGTCCGCGGCGACCCGGGTTACGACGAAAAGATCGCCTGGCTGAGGCAGGTGCTCGACTGGAAGGATGCGGTCGCCGATGCGGGCGAATGGCTGCAGCAGTTCAAATCGAGCCTGTTCACGGAAACCATCTACGTGCTGACGCCGCAAGGAAAGGTGGTCGACCTGCCGCGAGGATCGACCCCGGTCGATTTCGCGTACGCGTTGCATACGAGCCTCGGTCATCGTTGCCGCGGCGCTCGCATCGACGGGGCGATGGTGCCGCTCAATACGCCGCTCGAGAGCGGACAACGGGTCGAGATCGTCGCGCTCAAGCAAACCGGTCCGTCGGTGGGACCGAGCCGCGACTGGCTCAATCCCGACCTCGGCTATGTGGTGAGCCATCGCGCGCGCACCAAAGTCCGGCAATGGTTCAAGGCGCAGCAGCTCGAGGAGACGATCGCGCATGGACGTTCCATCGTCGAGCGCGAGCTGCAGCGGTCGCGAATGACTGCGCTCAATCTCGAAGCGGTCGCCGACAAAGCCGGCATCGCCAAGCTGGACGATTTTTTCGCGGCGGTCGCGCGCTCGGAGCTCAACACGCGAGCGCTGCAACAGGCCATCCACGCAGCGGCCAAGCCTGACGAAGCGCTTCCCGCCCGTGCCGAAGAAGCAGCCGTGGTCACGCACCACAGCAAGGCGGCAGGCGCCGGCAGCGGGATACTCATCGTCGGCGTCGATCGATTGATGACGGGCCTCGCGCGATGCTGCAAGCCCGCGCCGCCGGATGCAATCGTCGGCTTCGTCACCCGAGGCAAGGGCATTACCATTCATCGCCAGAGCTGCGGCAACATCGCGCGCATGAAGGAAAAGCAGCCCGAGCGCCTGATCAGCGCCGATTGGGGCACGCCGCGCGACGAAGTCTTCCCGGTCGACGTCGTCGTCGAGGCAATGGACCGCCAGGCGCTACTGCGCGACATTTCGGAGGTTTTTTCGCGCGAGAAAATCAACGTCACCGCGGTCAATACGCTGTCGCGCAATCTTCAGGCACGCATGTCGTTCACGCTCGAAGTGAAGAGCCTCGATCAGCTCAAGAGCGCGCTTGCGCTGGTGCAGGACGTGTCCGGCGTGCTTTCGGCAGGGCGGCGCTGACGTCGCGTCTTGTACGAGCCTTCGGGCGTGAGCCCGATTACATCTGTAACTACTGCGGTGCGACGACGGCCATTTCACGCTCGCTCAGGTTCCGATTGATGCATCCCCACAATGGCTTGCGCATCGATAAGCATCGCTGATGATGCTGATTCAAAGTTGCAATTTGCATTCTAGTGGCGGCAACACCATAGTTCTCATTGTGCAGCGCGCCATCCGCGCGTTGCCGGCAACCCAGCGCCCATCCGGCGATCAGGAGCACCCAATGAGAACCGACCACCCACCTCTTTACGACAACACCCTGACCGGCGTTTTAGCCAGGCTCACCCACGGCATCCTGCTCGACGCGAACCAGCGTGCGCAGCTGGACAGCGCTAAACGCGCCAATGCATCTGACAGCTCATTGGCCAACGCCTTGGGCACTTCATTTGGCAACGCATTTCGCAAATCCGGAAGCTGGCTGAGCCGCCTCGATACCTGGTTCTGGAAGCAGGAAATGAAAAGGCGCGAGGCGTTCCTGGCCCAGTCGGCTGACATCTTCGACCTCGAGCGCCGCATGCGCATGCTGGAGCGCGGCGGCAACTAGCGAAGCAGTGTTATCGCGAGACCCGCCAGGCCGCACGCCAGGATCACCGGGATCACGCCAACCTTGAATCGGAAGAGCGCAATCGTGGCGGCGGTGCCGATCAGCAACGAAGCCCAGTCGATCGGCGCGCGAAAACCCTGCGGCCACAGCACGTGGTAGGCAAAGAACACCGCGAGGTTGACGATGACGCCAACCACCGCCGCGGTGATAGCGGACAGCGGCGCGGTGAATCTCAGCTGCCCATGCGTCGACTCGACCAGCGGCCCGCCGGCAAGAATGAACAGGAACGAGGGCAGAAAGGTGAACCACGTCACCACGGTCGCGGCAAGCGTACCGGCCAGAAAAAGATGCTCGGGCCCGAATAGCTCTTTCGTCCAGCCGCCGACGAAGCCGACGAAGGCCACGACCATGATCAAGGGCCCGGGCGTCGTCTCGCCGAGCGCCAGCCCGTCGATCATTTGCGGCGGAGTGAGCCACCCGAAAGTCTCGACCGCCCCCTGGTAGACATAGGGAAGCACCGCATAGGCGCCGCCAAAGGTAAGCAGCGCCGCCTTGGTGAAAAACCAGCCCATCTGAGTCAGCGGCGAGTCGGCGCCGAACGCGACGAAGAGCGCGCCGAAGCTGCTGCCCCAGAGCGCGAGGCCGACGACGACTACCGCAGCGAGTCGCGACACCCGAAAGAGCGCGTGCTTCGGAATCGGCGTGTCGTCGTCGATGATCGCCGGTGCGTGCGCCGAGCCGTCGGCACGATGCGCCGGCGCGGCCGCGAATTGCGCCGGTGCGAGCTTGCCGCCAAGCGCGCCAAGCGCTCCGGCGGCAAGGACGATCGCCGGAAACGGTACCGCGAAGGCGAAAATCGCCACGAACGCCGCCGCGGCGATCGCCCACAAGGAAGGTGACTTGAGCGCGCGCGTGCCGATGCGCCACGCGGCGTGCAGCACGATTGCCGTGACCGCCGGCTTGATGCCGTAGAGCATTCCCGCGATGGCCGGCACCTGCCCATAGGCCATGTATACCCACGACAGCGCGATCAGGACGAAGAGCGACGGCAGGACGAACAGCGCGCCGGCGACGATCCCACCCCAGGTGCGGTGCATGAGCCAGCCGATGTAGGTCGCGAGTTGCTGCGCCTCAGGCCCGGGCAGCACCATGCAGTAGTTGAGCGCGTGCAAAAAGCGGCGCTCGGAGATCCAATGCATGCGCTCGACCAGATCGTGATGCATGATCGCGATCTGTCCGGCGGGTCCGCCGAAGCTGATCCAGCCTAGCTTCCACCAGTAGCGAAATGCTGCTGCGCGCGTCGGCGCGGCCGCACGGGCCACTACACGAGGCCTTCCAGCAACTGCACTTCGACCAGCTCGCCGGCGGCGACGTTGCCGGTATCGCTGTCGAGGATGATGAAGCAGTTTGCCTGCGACATCGACGACAGGATCCCCGAGCCCTGGTCGCCCGTGGTGCGCGCCGACCACGCTCCGTCCTCGGTCGCGGTCAGGATTCCGCGCTGAAACTCGGTGCGTCCCGGCACTTTTTTTATCGGCGCGGACAGCGGCACCTTGAACGTCGGCAGCGGCGCGACGTCGCGCTGGCCCTGGAGTATCAGTAGCGCGTCGCGTACAAACTGGTAGAAGGTGACCATCACCGAAACCGGATTGCCGGGCAGTCCGAAGAAATGCGCGCCGCCGATCCTGCCGTAGGCGAGCGGGCGCCCCGGTTTCATGGCAATTTTCCAGAACAGCACTTCGCCGAGCTTGTCGAGGAGCTGCTTGACGTAATCGGCCTCACCGACCGAGACGCCGCCGGACGTGATCACCACGTCTGCCGAAGCGGCCGCGGTGGCAAACGCACGCTCGAGCTTCTCCGGCACGTCCTCGATCACGCCCATGTCGATCACGTCGCAATCGAGCCGCGTCAGCATGCCGTGCAGCGTATAGCGGTTGCTGTCGTAGATCTCGCCGGGACCAAGCGGCGTGCCGACGGACTTGAGCTCGTCTCCGGTCGAAAAAAATGCCACGCGAAGCTTGCGAAAGACGCTGATCTCGCCGATGCCGAGCGATGCGATCATCCCCATCTCAGCGGGACGAATGCGCTGACCGGAGCGGAACACAACCTGCCCCTCCTTCAGATCCTCGCCCGCGAACCGCCGGTTCTGGCCCGCCTTTGCTAACGCACCCGGCGCAATGCGAACGCCACTCGCGTCTTCGACGGCGCGCTCCTGCATCACGACGGAGTCGGCGCCGCGCGGCATGACCCCGCCGGTGAAAATGCGCACGCATTCGCCCGCACCGATCGCGCCGGTCCACGGCTTGCCCGCGAACGACTCGCCGATACGCCTGAGAATGGTATCGCCGGCAGGTAGCAGATCCTGGAAGCGAACGGCGTAGCCGTCCATGGCCGAATTGTCGTGGCCCGGCACCGCGATCGGCGACACCACGTCCTGCGCCAGCACGCGCCCGAGCGCGCTGCGGACATGGACACGCTCGATCG
>DASZZK010000198.1:0-2496 GCA_035544975.1 Casimicrobiaceae bacterium
CCTTGAACGGCGGAAAATCCTCGCCTCGGATCAGCGGTGCAAGGTATGCGCGCGCCTTGGCGGTGATGCCGAATCCGTCGGCGGTGATGTAGTCGCGCGGCAGCATCTTCTCGACGTTGGCGACCTTTTCCAGCAGCGCGACGCCGATCTTCCAGCGGTACGGTTTGTCGGAGATGCGGATGATCGCCGGCATCACCGCATTGTGACCGGCGAGCGCCAGCTCCACAGCGGCCTTGCCCACCGCGTAGGCGTGCTCGACATCCGTTTTCGACGCCAGATGCCGCGCCGCGCGTTGCAGATAGTCGGCCACCGCCCAGTGATATTTGTGTCCGAGCCGAGTCCGGGCCAGCGTCGCGATCATCGGCCCCACGCCGCCAAGCTGCGCATGACCGAAGGCATCCTTGGTGCCTGCCTCCGCCATCAACGCGCCATGCGCGTTCTTCAATCCCTCGGAAACGCCGATACAGCAGTAGCCGAATTTTTTCACCTTGGCATCGACGACGGCGAGAAACCGGGCCTCATCGAAAACGATCTCAGGGAACAGCAAGACCAGCGGGACCGGCGTCGTCTTGTCGTCGGCAAGACCGATCGCGGCCGTAATCCACCCCGCGTGCCGGCCCATCACCTCGAGCACGAAAATCCGCGTCGACGTCTTGGCCATCGACGCGACATCGAACGCGGCTTCGCGCATCGAGACCGCGACGTACTTGGCGACCGAACCGAAGCCCGGACAACAATCGGTGATGGGAAGATCGTTGTCGACGGTCTTGGGCACATGCACCGCCACGATCGGGTAGCCGAGCCGCGCCGAGATTTGCGACACCTTGAGGCAGGTGTCGGCGGAATCGTTGCCGCCGTTGTAGAAAAAATAGCCGATGTCGTGGGCGCGAAATACTTCAAGCAGCCTCTCATATTGCGCGCGATTCTTGTCGATGCTGGCGAGCTGATAGCGGCACGAGCCGAAGGCGCCCGCAGGGGTGTGCATCAGCGCCGCAATCGCGCGCGACGATTCGCGGCTAGTGTCGATCAGGTCCTCGGTCAGCGCACCGATGATGCCGTTGCGGCCGGCGTAGACCTTGCCAATGCAGTCCTTGTGCCTGCGTGCGGTCTGGATCACTCCGCATGCGGTCGCGTTGATCACTGCGGTCACTCCGCCGGATTGGGCGTAAAAGGCATTTCGCTTTTGCACGCTTTGGCCTCGCGCGAATCAAGAAAGGACGGGACGACCGGTCAGCGGTTCGGGTCGACGCGCGAACATCTGCCGCTTCAACTTTTCAGCGCCGCGAGCACCGCGGTGCGGGTCGCATCCACCGGTCCCGTGCCGTCGATCTTCAGGTATTTCGGCGCGCTCGGGTCGCCGGAGGCCGACCACTTCCGGTAGTACTCGACCAAAGGCTCGGTCTGCTGATGATAGACCGCGAGGCGCTTGGTGACGGTTTCCTCCTTGTCGTCCTCGCGCTGAATCAACGGCTCTCCGCTTACATCGTCGCGCCCGGCGACTTTCGGCGGATTGAACTTGATGTGATAGGTGCGGCCCGATGCCGGATGCACACGCCGCCCGCTCATGCGCTCGACAATGGACGCGTCGGGAACGTCGATCTCCAGCACGTAGTCGATCGGCACCGGCACATTTTTCATCGCATCGGCCTGAGGGATGGTGCGCGGAAAACCGTCGAACAGGTAGCCGTGCGCGCTGTCCGGTTGTTTCAGCCGCTCCCTGACCAGATCGATGATGATGTCGTCGGACACCAGCGCGCCCGAGTCCATGACTTTTTTTGCGGCAAGTCCGAGCGGAGTGCCCGCCTTGACCGCCGAGCGCAGCATATCGCCGGTCGAAATCTGCGGGATCCCGTAAGCCTCCGTCACGAAGGCCGCCTGAGTCCCTTTGCCTGCGCCGGGCGGGCCGAGCAGTACGAGTCGCATGGTGTGCAAATGGTGCATGGAAAGAGCGTGTGGAAGGACCGTGAGTACAGGTCGCTCCTCTCGAACGGACCTGCCGGCGGCAGGGCGGGAAGGTCGAGCCGTGCCCCTGAACGCCCGGCGATTCTGTCCGGAATCGCGGCAGCGGTCAAACCGGCCCCGCGGGCGCTGCGGCAAACACCGCGCGCACACGTTCGAGATCCTGCTCCGTGTCGACGCCCGGCGCCGGCGCACCGCGGGTGATGCTGACGATGATCCGATGTCCGTGCCAAAGCGCGCGCAACTGCTCCAACGCCTCGAAACGCTCGATCGGCGCCGGCGAAAGCGACGGATAGTGGCGCAGAAAGCTCACGCGGTAGGCGTAGAGGCCATAGTGGCGATACAAGGGCAAGCCCAGAGGAATTTTTTTCGGAACCGCGGTGAAATCGTCGCGCGCCCACGGTATCGTCGCCCGGCTGAAGTACAGCGCGTAACCGTCGCGGTCAAGCACGACCTTGACCACGTTGGGGTTGAATGCCTCCGCCGGATCGTCGATCAGGTGACATGCGGTTGCGATCGACGCGTCGGCATGCGCGG
>DASZZK010000199.1:0-2431 GCA_035544975.1 Casimicrobiaceae bacterium
GGCCGAAACGTTGGGCGCCGATGTCGAGTATCGCCGGACCTGCAATCTGCGCCTCGCCCGCACGCCGGCCGAGGTCGAAGTCATCCGTGCACTCGTCTTGACCCAGCAGACGCTGGGCCTGGAGCTCCACTTCCTGTCCGACAATGCCGCGATCCGAGCCGTTGCACCGGAAATATCGCGCAATGTTCTCTCCGCTTCGTATTGCCCAACCGATGGACACGCCAATCCGGTCAAGGCGACGCAGGCATTCGCACGGTTTGCCCAGTCGCACGGCGCTACGATCCGCGAAGGTGTGGCCGCACTCGCGATAACGGTCGAGGGCGATCGCGTGACGGGCGTCGGCTCGTCCGCAGGGTTCATTCCCGCCGACCGCGTAATCGTCGCTGCGGGCGTGAATACGCCGTCGTTGCTCTCGCCGCTCGGGGCGGATCTGCCGCTATCCATCAGGATCACACACGTCGTTCAGTCCGAGCCGCTGCCGAGTTGTCTTCTGCCTGTGTTCGGCGTGGCCAATGCCGATTGCGCGGGACGGCAGGAGGCCGACGGACGCTTGCGCTTCAGCAGCGGTGCCGGCGGCTGGCCTGGCGATCCTTCGGAATGGACAGAGAGCTCGCTTGCGCCGTCGGCATCCGACATTCGCAGGGTCGTGGATCGTGTAGCCCAGGTGCTTCCGATCGCGGCTGAGGCGCCGATTGCTCGCGCTTGGGGCGGCCTTATCGATCTGACGCCTGATGCGCTGCCGGTGATCGATGCGCCCGAATATCCGTCCGGCTTGGTGATAGCCGCCGGCTTTTCGGGTCATGGATTTTGCCTCGGCCCGGTCAGCGGATTGCTATGCGCCGATCTCGCGCTCGGACGTGTTCCGAGGCATGATCTTTCGGCTTTCAGGCTGGCTCGTTTCGCGCGACCCGTGACGACGCCGTCCGAACCGACCTTGCTCGGGTAATAGATATTCCTGCTGGGACAAAGGCGTTCGCGTCTACAATCGCGTTACCTACAGGAGGACCCATCGATGAAAAAGATCGTGTTCGGCATCGTCTGCGCGGCACTGCTGTTCGCGCCGCCGGTTTTTGCGCAAAAGAAGAGTCTGGTCGTCGGTATGGGTTCCGCCGACGCCGGCAAGCTCGATCCGCACATCGCTTCGACCACGCCGGACAAGGGTCTGCTGAGCTGGATGTTCAACGGTCTCGTCCGCGTGCGGCCCGGCAGGATCAGCCCGGAATTCATCGAGCCCGATCTGGCCGAGAGCTGGACGTCGAACCCGGCCGGCACCGAATGGACGTTCAAGATCCGCGCCGGCGTGCAATGCCACCATGGCTACGGCGAATTCACGGCCGACGACGCCGCGTATTCGATCAAGCGAGCCAGCAACAAGGCGACATCCTCGTATTCCAATGATTACTCGGCTGTCGACAAGGTCGAAGCGCTCGGCAAGTCGTCGCTGAAGATCACGCTGAAGAATCCGGTCGCCGGATTCTTAGGCTACGTCGCCAATGTCAATGGCGGCAACATGATCTGCAAGAAGGCCGCAGAGGAGATGGGCGAGAATTTCGCGAAGAAACCCATCGGCACCGGACCGTTCATGTTCGCGGAATACCAGCCGCAGCAGTTCGTCAAGCTGGTGGCCAACAAGCAGTATTTCCGTGGCGCGCCGCTGATCGACGACATCACGTATCGCTATATTCCTGCGGATTCGAGCCGCGACCTCGCGTTCCAGTCGGGCGAGCTCGACATGGTCTACGGCAAGCAGGACCAGACCTGGGTCGACCGGATGTCCAAGCTGCCCGGCGTAAAGGTAGTGGCAATGGAGCCGGGCGAATTGTCGGAGCTGCATCTCAACATCACCGTCAAGCCGCTCGACGACATCCGCGTGCGCCAGGCCATCGCCTATGCGATCGACCGCAAGGCAATCGTCACGTTCAAGGGCGCGGGCACCTCGCGCGAGGCGGTTTCGGTCATTCCGGCGGGCTATCTCGGCACCGACCCGAAGGCGCCGCTGTTCCCGTACGACCTGGCCAAGGCGAAAGCGTTACTGGCCGAAGCCGGATATCCGAACGGCGTGACGATCAAGACCATCCATACGACGCTGACCGGCATGCAGACCCTGATCGAGGCGGTGCAGGCGCAACTGAAGAAGGCTGGCATCAATCTCGACATCGAACTCGTGGAGCACGCGACCTTTCACGCGCAGATACGCAAGGATCTGTCACCCCTCGTGCATTACCAGGCGGGGCGCTTTCCCGTGGCCGACGTGTATCTGACGCAGTTTTTCGATTCGCGATCGATCATCGGCACGCCGACGGCGGTGACCAATTTCAGCCACTGCAACGTCGCGGATGACGAGATACGCGGGGCGCGCGTCGCAACGGATCCTGCCCAGCAGTTGGCGCTCTGGAAGACCGCGCAGGAGAAGATCATCAAGGCCGTCTGC
>DASZZK010000200.1:0-7629 GCA_035544975.1 Casimicrobiaceae bacterium
GGCACCGACGATCACTTCCGGCTGGACGAGTTCAGCGACACCATGCGCTCGCGTGTCGTCAGCGTGTTCTCGGAGGCGCTGGCACAGTCGAAGATTCCGGCGCTCGACGTCGCGGCGCGCTACGGCGAGCTGGGCGAAGCGCTGCGACCGCTGATCAACCCGCAAATGATCGCGAAGTACGGGATCGAGGTCCAAAGCTTCATCGTCGAAAACGTGTCGGTTCCCGCCGAGGTCGAGCAGGCGATCGACAAGCGCTCGAGCATGGCCGCGGTGGGAAACCTCAACGATTACGTCAAGTTCCAGTTGGCCCAGGGACTCGGCGCGCAAGGCGGAGGGGGCGGGATCGCCGGCGTCGGCGCCGAAATGGCCGTCGGCATGGCGATGGCGCAGCAGATGATGAATCAGCCTGGCGGCATCATGGGCGCGCAGGCGACTCCCGGCGTTGCCGGACCGGCCGCGGCGCCATCGCCGGCGGCCGCTTCGGAGCTGATGACCCCGGCCCAGGTCGCACAGCTCTTGGGCGTTGCCGAATCCGACGTCGTCGCCAGTCTCGACTCGGGCGACTTGAAGGGCAAGAAAATCGGCAGCCAGTGGCGCGTCACCAAGACCGCCGTCGACCAATTCATCCATTCTTAGTACACCAGGAGCCACCGTGCGCATGACTCGCCGCGGCGCGTTGCGCGTCGCCATCGCTTGTTGCTTTTCCGCGGCCGGTATCGGCTCGGCGTTTGCGCAGGACCCGCGGGCCACGACCGCGCAAAAAGAGGCGCGCAGCTGGCTCGATCTGACCGATCATGGCGATGCCGCCGGGAGCTGGCGCGCCGCGGGCAAAAAGTTTCAGAACGCGATCACCGCCGACCGATGGACCGAGTCGTTGCGGGAGGTCCGGCCGCCCTTGGGCGAGCTGGTCGAACGCACCGTGATGTCGACTCAATTGACGAAACAAATTCCGGGCGCTCCTGACGGTGACTATGCGCTGCTGGAGTTTCGCGCCAGCTTCGCCAAGAAAACCAACAGTCGCGAGACGGTTACGCTGGAGCGTGAGGCCGACGACGCCTGGCGGGTGATCGGCTACTTCATTCACTGACGCCGGCCGGAGGGAGCGGTCGCGCAGAAACGAGTTGCCGGCGAAGGCTCGCGATCAAATCACGCTATCATCAGCGCCCATGGCCGCCGAGGAACTAGCCCGAGAGAAATTCGCCTGTCCCGCATGTGGAGCGGAGGCGATCTGGAATCCTGCCAAGCAAGCGCTGGTCTGTCCGTTCTGCGGCACGACTTCGCCGGCGAAGCTCGACGCCGACACTGGCGGCATCGTCGAGCACGATCTGGTCACCGCGCTGCGCGGCATCACCGATGACAAGCGCGGCTGGCAAACCGAAAAGCGTTACGTCAAGTGCCAGAGTTGTAAGGCGATTTCGGTGCTCGATCCGCAACGTCAGGCGCAGCGCTGCGACTTCTGCGGGTCGGCGCAACTGGTGCCCTACGAGCAGACCAAGGACGCGTTCCGGCCGGAGAGCCTGCTGCCGTTCAAGATCACCGAGGACAAGGCGCGCGACGGGATCCGCGCCTGGTACGGCAGGTTGTGGCTCGCGCCGAACAAGCTCAAGCGCACGGCGCTCACCGACACCGTCAAGGGCATCTATCTGCCGTACTGGACTTTCGATGCCAAGGTGGATGCGGCGTGGACGGCAGAGGCCGGGTTCTACTACTACACGACGGAGTCGTATACCGATGGCAGCGGGCGATCGCAGACGCGGCAGGTGCAGCACGTGCGCTGGGAGAGCGCGTCAGGGCAGCTCCAGCATTTCTTCGACGACGATCTCATCTGTGCGTCGGTGGGCGTGCATGCGCCGCTGCTGCGCGGGATCGAGCCCTTTCCGACGGGCGAGCTGAAAGCCTACGACGCGGGTTATGTGGCGGGCTGGGTCGTCGAGCGATATCAGATCGACCTGGTTGCTGCCGCGCAGGCGGCGCGCGACGATATGGATGCGAAGCTCCGTCAGATGTGCGCCGCGCAGATTCCGGGCGACACCTATCGCAACCTCGACGTCCGCGCGAACTATTCCGGGCAGACTTTCAAGCACATTCTTGCGCCGGTGTGGTTGCTCAGCTATCACTTCGGCACCAGGGCGTTTCAGGCAGTCATGAACGGCTTTACCGGAACCGTCGCCGGCGAGTATCCCAAGAGCTGGGTCAAGGTCACCTTGCTCGTCCTCGCCGTCATCATCGTTCTGGTCATTGCGCTCTCGCTCGGCAGCCATCGCTGAGGCGCCCGGAACACGGAGAATCGCATGAAGACTGCCATTGTTACCGGCGTATCGCGCGGCCTGGGGGAAGCGCTCGCCCGCACGCTGCTCGCCGGCGGTTTCGCGGTGACCGGCATCGGCCGCGCGAGCGGCGCGGCACTGACCGCACCGAACTATCGCTTCGTGGTCTGCGATCTTGCGGACACGATCAACATCGACGCCGCGCTGACGCCGGCCTTTCGCGACATTGCCGATTCGCGGCCCGAGTTCTTGTGTCTGATCAACAACGCCGCGACCGCGGGCCCCGTCGGCACGATCGGCTCGCTCGACGGCGAAGCGTTGGCAGCATCGATGGCGGCAAACCTGGTTGCACCCATCGCCGTCGCAAATCTGTTCTGCCGCATGTTCGTCGATCCGGCGCAGGTGCGACGAATCATCAATGTCTCATCCGGCGCCGCGGATTCACCGCTTCCCGGCGGTGGGCCCTATTCGATCGCCAAGGCGGGGCTCGAGATGCTGACTCGACAGCTCGCCGCCGAACACGACGCGGCGACGTTTCGCGCAATTACCGTGCGCCCCGGCGTGATCGACACCGATATGCAGACGTTCATGCGCTCGCAGACGAAGGAAACGTTGCCGAGCATCGATCTGTTCAAGGGTTTCCACCGCGAACATCGCCTCGTCGCGCCGGAAACGGTCGCGGGCAAGATCGTCGACAAGCTCGTCTTAAGCGACGTCGAGCAGGGCTGCACGTACAACTACCGCGAGCTCTGACGACGACCCGTCTACTCAGAACGAAGTGAGTGTGGCGGGGGCAGATCTTCAGGGTGCGTTGCGAGTCTTTGTAGCCGCGCTCAGCGGCTTTAGGCCGAGAACAGGAAACGCACGTCGTTCATTGCTGCCGAGGCCAGGGACTGACCCGGTAATCGAGAACGCTGCCTCCCGCTCCCGCTTCCCACATGAGGCAGTAGACCTCTTTGCGATCGGCGGTGAAATCCCCCGACTCCGCGGTCGTGCCATCGCGGCTTACCGGCATGATCACCGCGTTATCCTCGTGGAAGTGAATGTTGAACGCCACCGGCAGCCGCGACTCGAATCGATAGGCAATGCGCTCGCCGGGTTCGAGCGCGACGCATTCCTCGACGATGGCGTACGGCGCAAGCCCGACACCGGACACCGCTTTGGGCGCCAGCAGGCGGCCGGGAGCTGAAGCGCAACCTGCCATCACCGCCATCCAGAACACCGCGCAGTGAAGTGCGCGAAGGCGGTAACTCACTTTAAGGCGCGCCCGGTTCTGCCCCGCGTGCGAGCGCCGCGCCAGTCCTCCACCAGGAGCGCCCAGCGCTCATGGTCGCGCCAGCGGCCGGCAATCTTGACGTACCGGCGGGAGAAGCCTTCGCGCGTGAAGCCCCCGTGCCGGACCAGAGAAATCGATGGCGTGTTCCCCGGTTGGACGTTGACCTCGATTCGATGCAGCCGCAAGGTGCCAAAACCGACCCGCAGCACGAGCGAGAGTCCCTCGCTCATGTAACCTTGGCCGGCATGTTCCGCGAATCCGTAATAGCCGAGATAGGCGCTTTGAAACGCGCCGCGGGCAATCTCGCTGAAGTTGAATACACCGACCGGCGCATCGTCTTCTCGTCGGCAGACGAGCATGCCAACGTGCGTTGCATGCTTGGAGTCGTGCGATCTCGGGCCTGAAAAGCGGCGCACGTAAGTTGTGAAGCGGGACGGCGTCGATGGCGGCTGCACCCAGAGCTGGTGCAGGCGCTTGCTGGATTCGACGGCAGTCAGGAATGGCGCGGCGTCACGCTGAACCGGTCGACGCAGGTAAACGAGTGTGCCCCGGGCGAGCACTGTTCGGGTCGCTGGCATAATGTCCGTGACTCAAATCTGACGAGCGCTAACAAGCATACTGGCACGGCGATGAGCAAATGGGTGCAAGGTCGAGTGGCAGGCAAGCGGCAATGGTCCGAAAGGCTGTTCTCGCTGCAAGTCGCTGCACCCGAAGTCGCGTTCGTCGCGGGACAATTCGCGCGCGTCGCGTTGCCCGCACCCGAGGGCTCGAAAGAGCCGATGCTCGGCCGCCCGTATTCCTTCGTCAACGCGCCTCAGGACGCTCCGCACGAGTTTTACTTCAACGTGCTGCCCGAGGGCCCTCTTTCGCCGAGGCTCGCCGCCCTCAATCCGGACGATCCGGTGTGGCTGCTCGATCGCGCTAACGGGTTTTTCAGCATGCCGGAGGTGCCGTCAGCCGCGGCGCTGTGGTGCCTGGCGACCGGCACCGGCCTAGGGCCCTTCCTGTCGATCTTGCGTACCGCCGATCCCTGGGAAAAATTCGAGCGTGTGGTCCTGGTCCACGCCGTGCGATACGCGCGGGACCTTTCCTATGCCGACGAGATTGCCAGGGTCGCTGCCGCGCAAACCGGACGCTTTAGCTTCATTCCCTTCGTCAGTCGGGAACCCCATCGCGGTGCACTACAAGGACGGATTCCAGCCGCGATCAGCGACGGGCGGCTGGAAGCTTGGGCGGGAGTGCCGATCGGCGCCGAAAACGCCCACGCGATGCTATGCGGGAATCCGGAAATGGTGCGCGAAACGCAACAAGTACTCGAAGGACGTGGCATGCGGCGTCACCGCCGCCGCGAGCCCGGCCATTTCACCTTGGAAACCTACTGGTAACGCGAAACTTGCCGTCGGGCGTATCGCAAGGGATCCGCGCGAACTATGGTTAGCGGACGCACACTCTCTTTATCACCCAGCGTTCTCAAGCGGCGAACGTTCAGCGACCCACGCGCTCCGGACTTCGATCCAGCATGCGCTCAGCCCTTGACCTCGATCAGCTCCACGTCGAAAATCAGGGTTGCATTGGGCGGAATGACCCCGCCCGCGCCCCGTTCGCCGTAGCCCATGTCGGGCGGAATGATCAAGGTTCGTTGCCCACCGACCTTCATTCCCTGCACGCCTTCCTCCCACCCACGAATGACGCGCCCCTCCCCGAGAGGGAATCCGAATGGCTGGTTGCGGTCGCGCGAGGAGTCAAATTTGGCGCCTTTTTGGCTTGTCGCGGGATCGTAAAGCCAGCCGGTGTAGTGAACAATGACGGCCTTTCCCTTCACCGCTTCGGTGCCGGAGCCCACTTTGACATCGATCTTTTGCAATTCTTTCCCCTTGGCATCCAACTTGCTTGGTATGGCTGCGGGAGGAGATCCGGTCGGCTGAGCGTGCGCCGGATCGCCGGTTCCGAGGTAAGCGAAGGCGGTTAAGAGCGCCACCAGACAGACCCGGTACGAAACTGCATTTATCGTCATTTTGACCTCACGCATCGATGCCGCGGCAGCGGAGCACGCGGGCCTGGTTTCGAGAGACGCGAATATTAACCTAATCCGCGGAGGGTTTTGCGCTGGAGGCAGTTTTGGGCTATAAGTTTGGGCTCGTTCGTTTCCGAACGAATCCGTGTCCTATGGGGCCGCAATGACTACGGTTTCCGGCGGGCGCCATGGGCAAACCCACCGCCGACAGGCAACACCGATGAAAGCGATGTTCGGATTTCTGACACCGCAGGCGAAAGATTTGTCCGACCCACTGCAGAACGCCAAGGCAGCGGCGGTGTGGTTGCGCCAGTTGCCGTCCCTCGACGTCATCGGCAGGCAGCAGCAGGTCATTGCCGTCCTGGACGCCATGCGCAAGGCGCAGCGCGCGCCGGACCTGAACCGCATCAATGCCATCCAATTCGTCGATGCAGCACTCGGCGCCGACCGGCGCCAGTTGATCAAGCAGTACATCGAAAATTCCGAGAGTGCGCCCAAGCTGGCAGACCGGATCTGGCAGGCTTTGTGGGAGATGAGCCAGTCGTTCACGCTGGCGTACCAGTCCGCCCTCGAGACTGCGGTGCGGCAAGCCGACAACGCGCGCTGGAAAGCCGCTCTTCCGCTGCTGTTCGTGCGGCTGGTCCATTTTCACGGCACGGATGCGAAGCTGCGCGTGTTCAAGTACGAGCGCTGGATTCCCGCTAAATGGATCGAAATGCACGGCACCTACCTGCGCTCGTGTGAGATGCAATGCGACCGGGAACCGATGGCGCTTCCCGCGGCCGGCTCCGCCGCGCAGCCGTGGTCGGTCGAACAGGAATATCTCTACGTGCTGCTGGTGCACCAGCTCAATACCGGCAACTTGAGTCCCACCGAAATCGACTGGGCGAGCTCGCAGCTGCGGGCGTGGAGCCGCCGCCTTTCGCTGGAGCAAATTCCAAAGTCGATGGAAGGCTTTTTCGTCGATCTCGCGGGCCGCGAAGGGATCGTGCGCCGCACCGGCAACGACCGCGGCTCGATGCTGCGCTATCTGGACACCACGCCGTTGGCGGAGGGCATGGACCGCGCGATCAATGCGCTCCGCGATGCGGAAATGACGGACCAGGGCCCGATTGCGGCGATCAACCAGCAGCGGCTCGGCGTACTGCGCAAGATTCAGCCGGCGCTGGCGCCAACGTTTCACAGCGAGTTGCGCCGCGATCCGCGGACCGCGGTGGCGGTTTCGGCGCGCGTGCGCATCGGACTCTCGCGCATCTGCGTCGACATCGGCAGCAAAGCGGAAGACGCTGCGGTGGAATCGGGTACCGAGCAGATCGAGGTCTATCCGGTCGCCGGTGCGCCGCGTCCCAAGCGCAAGGCGCTGGTCGAGGACGACTCGCTCGCTGCCAGTCTGTCGTCGTGGAGCGATCCCATGTGGGAGGTCAAGGATCGCAGCGTTGCGGGCTTGAGAATCGCCGCCACCGGAGGCATCGGCCAGAGCCTGACCTTGGGCGCGCTGGTGGCCGTAAGGCAATCCGATGCCGAAGGCTGGCTGCTCGGCGTTGTTCGCCGCCTGAACAAGGTGTCCAACGAGGAAGTCGAAGCGGGCGTCAATATCATCGCCGAGCGCATGGTCGCGGTCACGCTGTCGGCGAAGCGCCGGGCGAACGAGGAGATGGGCTACGTCGTCAACGGCCTGGACATGTCGACCATGGGCGAGCGCTTCGAGGGGCTTTATCTTCCTCCGCCTTCGCGACCGGACAAGCCGCTGGCGATGAAAACGGTCATCGTGCCGACGTCCGAATACGCCGAAGGGCGCAACGTCATCCTGACCACCACGCATTCCGTGTACACCGTTTCCCTGCGGCACTTGGTCGAGCAGCGTCCCGACTGGAGCTGGGCGACGATTCAAATCATCGAAAAGAAGTCGCGCGAAGGCTAGGTCCGCGCGCCAGGAGTCGGCGAGCGGGCTATTGATCGAGCGGGCGGAATCTCAGCGTCAGGCTGCGTTGAAACAACTCCGGCGTTTCCGGCCTCGGCAATGGCGAAGACTTGATGATCGCGCGCTGTACCGCCTCGTCGTAGGCCCGCAG
>DASZZK010000201.1:0-5856 GCA_035544975.1 Casimicrobiaceae bacterium
CTTGCGAGCACGGCTTTGCCGTCGCTCGTTCCCTTGTGCACGGCGATGATGTTTTCAACCGCGGTACACCCGGGATTGCGCACGGCCGGATCGCATTGCAGGACCGCCTGTACTTCGGGCGCATATCCGGCGGACTTGAGCTCGGCGATGATCCGGTCGCGCACGACGGTGTTTTCCGGCGAGCCGGCCGTATGCGGCCTTTGCTCGCTTAGCAATCGCGACAGCGTCGCAAACGCATGTTCCTCGGAGAACGCGGTATTGGCCGCGCCTGACGGCGCGATCAGCTGCGACTGCCATAAGTGAAGCAGCAGCGCCGTGATCGCCACGACGAGCAAGAAAGTTCCAACGACCCCGAACCGGCTGTTTACCATCGCCTCCCCCGTCGGCGCGATGCTAACCGGTGTCGCACATCGACGCGCGGCGGGCCTCCTAGAACCCGCTCGTGAATGAGATGCGTCGCGGGTCGGCCGCGAGCGTCGACTCGCAAACCCCCGTCGATCCCCGCTACGCGGGGCCCCTCGCCGGGAGGCTCGCGCCGCTACTCGCAATTCCCCTTGCCAGCTCCGTACGTACATCGTTTGTTGCGCGCGACACGTGTCGCTGGCCTCTCCTCCTCCGGGGTCGCATCCCCGCGCTTTGCGCGGGGCCCCTGCTCCGCCCTATGGCGTCCTATCCCCACGCTTCGCGCGGGGCCCCGCGCCGGGTAGCTCGCGCCGCTAGCCCCTCGCGCCGCCAAGCTCTGCGAAGGCAGTTGTTGGTCTCACCTGATTTTGGGGGACAGAAAGCAACTGGACAGCGGCGCGCGAGACTTCGTCTGTGGAGAGCGCGAGCATGCAGCGCGCCTCCGGGCATTGACCGGGTTGAGCTCCCTGGAATCGCTCGCAGCGCCTGATCCAGCGCACATTTCGCCTCATCGTGACGGTTTGGTCCCGGCACGGAAAGTCTGGAATCGTGAGAGCCGTGAAGGGACTGTCGCGCCAGAATTCCCCGGCGCCGGAGAGCAAGGCGGAGCCGGGTCCAAATAGCGCGAGCGTCGGCACCCCGACAAGGCGCCCGAGATGCGCAATGCCTGTATCCGGAACGATCAGCAGCTTGGCGCGCTCGAGAAGATGCCACATCTGCTGAAGCGCCAGGTTGCCGCCGAAGCGCGGAAATACTCGGGCGGGATCGATCGCGTCGAGCAGGTGCGCTTCGCCCGGCCCCGCGCTGAGCACGACGCCCAGGTCCAGGGCCTTCAGTCGCCGCGCGACCTCAGACCATCTGTCTGCCGGCCACAGCTTGAGCGCGCTGCTCGCGCCGGCGTGAATGACGCAGTAGGGTGCAATGGGCGCTTCGAATGCGGCCGCGGGTGGCGCAGGCCAATCGGTCGTGCGATAGCGCGCCGGTGCCGGGCCGTCGATCAGACCAGCGGCGATATCGGCCCAGGCCGTCGGCACGTCGGGATAGCTCCGCAGCTCATCGATCGGCCAGTCCTTGTAACGCGCATCGGCGCCGGAGAAGCCAACCACCCATCGTGAACCCAGTGCGCGCGCAAGCCACGAATATCGATTATCGCCAGGGATAAGCGCAAGGTCGAACGGCGCCTCGGCGCGCAGGCGCCGCAGCGAGTGCACGTCTCGCGGATCGTAGGCTAGAACACGGACGCCGTAAGGACTCATCGCGTACAGCCCGCGGTAAGAAGGCGCGCAGGTCATGACGATATCCGCGGACGGCCAGCGTTCGCGGCATTTCGCCAAGAGCGGCGTCAACATGATCGTGTCGCCGAGTAGAAGGTCGTGTGCGATCAGCACCCGCCGTGGTACGTCCGGCGCGGTTCGGCGGCGGCCGATTGCGCTGGCAGCTATCCGGCCTGCCGCGAGCGGCATTACGAGCCATCGGGAAGGGCCGCGACTATTCATGTTGAGTGGTGCGAGCAAGGTTCGTGAGTTGCGCTAGCGATTCGTCCAGGATGACGAGCTGCAAAACCTGTTCGGCAAACCGATTCTCCCCGCCGGTCCACGCCGCGATGAGAGCATCGACTCGATGTCCGGCTAGCTGCCCCGACGTAGTATTTTGCAAGCGCTCGCCCAAGCCGCCCAGGCGTGGAGCGAGATCTTCCTTCAGCCAGCCTTCAATGGGTGGATTGAACCCGCGCTTCTTTCGCGTCAAGGGATTATCGCCGCCTAACGGATCCAGCACCTGCCCAAAAATCTCCTTTGCAGGCGTGGTGAATCGCATTGCAGTCGGCAAGGCAAGCACCGCAGCAACGAAGTAATGATCAAGAAACGGCGCGCGCATCTCGAGACCATGCGCCATCGTGCAGAGATCGGCCTTGCGCAGAATATAGTCGGGCAGATAATTGAGTCGATCGATCTCGAGCAGCGTTTCCAGCGTGACGGCGGAAGTCCCCGGCGGCATGCGCCAGTAATGGGGCTGCGTGTCGTAATCAGGCGCCAGAAAAAGCCTTTCACCCGGCGTGAACCCGGAAAACCGCAACACGTAGGCTGAAGCCCAGTCGAGGCGCAATTCCTCGACGAGGCGTTGCCATGCGTTTCCGCTGATGCTGGCCGGGGGTCGCGCGTGCCGCAAGCGCAGGCCGCGCCGCCAGGCCGTGCGCATGTGCTTCGCGTACCGCTTGTAGCCGGCAAAGAGCTCGTCGCCGCCGTCGCCACCGAGCACGACTTTCACATGTCGCGTCGCTTCTCGAGACAGGTACCACGTAGGCACGCTCGACGGATCGGCAAACGGTTCGTCAAGATCGGCGATGATTCTCTCGAAATCGTCAGTTATCTTGAGGTTCATCGGAATGGCGCGATTCGAGAGGCCAAGCGTCTCTGCTGTTCGCTTCGCATCCTCGCTTTCGTCGAACGAGGTGCCGCTGAACGCGGCAGTGAAGGTCTGCAAACCCTGAAAGCTCATCGCTGCGAGACGGCACGCGATGGCGCTGGAATCAACGCCGGACGACAGGAAAAGCCCTAACGGCCTGTCGGCAACTGTGCGCATGCGGATCGCAGCATCAAACGTCGGCAGCCAGGGTTCCGGCGATGGTTCGGGCCGCCAATACTCGATGGTCGATGCATTGCCGGTATTGAGGTCGTAGCGAAGGTAATGCGCGGGAGGCAGCCTTGCAATGTTGGCGAATGCCGTGCGCGGCGCCGGAATGGTTCGATGAGCAAGATACGCGTCGAGGCCGCTCGGCGAGAAAGCACGAGCGTCCGGAGGAAGCCAAGGAAGCACCGCTCGCACCGTCGACGCGAACGCGAATCCATCTTTTCGATGCACATACACGACCGGTTTGAGCCCGAGGCGGTCACGGATCACAAAAATCACGCGGCGACGAAGGTCACATATCACAATGGCGAACATGCCGCGAAGCCGGGGTAGGAAGTCAATTCCCCAATGCTCATAAGCGTGGAGAATGAATTCGGTATCGGAGCGAGTACGGAAATGAAACCCCTCGTTCCTGAGCACCGCGGCATCCGCGCTCCAGTCGTAGACTTCGCCGTTATAGGTAACCCAGATATCGCCGGCGTCGTTGGCAATCGGTGGGTCGGCTTGCGGCCGGGGATCGATGATCGCCAAACGCGTGTTCAGCAATGCATTCGGTGCGGGTAAGGACGCTGGGCGAAAATCGGCGTCCCAGGCTTGCACGCGCTCGGCATCCGGGCCGCGTTGCCGCAAGGCGTTCAACATACGCTCCACAGTCGCAGGACCAACCATGCGACTACCAAAGTATCCGGCGATCCCGCACATGTCAGGCCGGATTCAGGACGTGTCGGAAGACCGATTCCATGCCATCGAGCATTCGATCGATGCCAAAGAATTCAATTGCACGAGCCCGCCCGGCCAGTGAATAGCGCGCCCGCAATTCCCGGTTGTCGCGCAAACGCGCGAGACCGGCGCTGAGCGCGCTCGCCGACCGTGGTTCGACCAGTACGCCAGTGACACCTTCGTCGACGGCTTCGCGGATCGCGCCAACCGGCGTTGATACGACCGCGATTGCGCACGCCATTGCTTGCATGATCGCTTGCGGCACACCTTCCTCGCCATAGGAAGGCAGCGTGAAGAGATCGAGCGCCTGAAGCCAAGGCACGACATCTTCCTGCTGACCGACGAACCGGAGCTTGTCGCACAAACCGAGTTGCGCAACTCGCATGTCGAGCTTCGTGCGATACGGCCCGTCACCAACGATCACGATATTCCAGTCCGCCCACGCATTTCGCTCGAGCGCGATCGCCTCGAACAAGTATTCATGGCCCTTCCAATCACGCAAGGTGGCGACGATACCCAGCGTAGGTTTTTGCGGCAGGCCGACTCTCGATCGCGCGACAACAGCGTCGCCCGGAACGAATTGCCGAAGATCGATGCCTGTGGGCACGGACGTCATTCGGGCAAGTGGGACCGCATTGGTCTCGGCAATGTTCCGCCGTATGGCCTCGCCCGCGGTTACGATGTGCGCTGATGCCCGACCATAAAGCCACCGCGTCGCGGCGCTGTTGTTGATGCGCGTCGAGACGTGCCGCGTGCGGACGATGGGCGGCGCATCGGCCATGGAAGCACAGCAAATGGCACCAAGCCAGCTGTCGGTCGAGCTGTGCGTGTTAAGGATGTCAATCGCCCGCCTATGCCTCGACAGCCACCTGCGAAGCACACAAAGATCGGAAGGCTGTTTGCGACGGATGCCGAGAGGAACGGTCGGAACGCCGTAACGCGCAGCCGCGCCGTATATCGGCGTCTCGGGCGGCGTCAGGAGTGTGACTCGATGGCCGCGCTCCAGCATTCCGCGAGCTTCGGTGAGAATGCGGATTTCCTGGCCTCCCCAGCCAGCGGAATTCTCGGTGTGGACAATTGAGAGCGGCCGCACTTGCGTCAGGCCCTAGAGCGAGAAGGAGGGTTCGTATCGCACAAACCAGCGCTCCAGGATCAGCAACACCCAGAGCCGCATGGCGTGATTGTGAACGTTCAGGGAATGGTCACGCAGCAGGCGCTCTATCGCGTCCGATCGAATCAATCCTCGCCGTTGCAGCCCCGCCGGACCAAGCGCCTGCTCGAGTTCGCCTTTCAGCTCGCGGCCCAGCCATCGCTGCAATGGCATCATGAACCCCTGCTTTGGGCGATGCACGATATCGAGGGGAAGGTGCCGCTCCGCGAGTCGCTTCAGGAGAAGCTTGCGTCCTCGACCGCGCACCTTGTCGTCGGGCTGCAAGCGTGCGCACCATCCGAAAAAATCATGATCCAGGTAAGGCACCCGCGCTTCGAGGGAATGCGCCATGGTCGATCGATCAACCTTGGTCAGCAAATCATCGGGTAACCATAATCGAGCATCGATATTGAGCAGATGATCGAGGTATGAAGGTGAGTCACACTCGTTGTAGAACCGCTCCGCGCGATCGGCGATGCGTGCCGAGATAGAACGTCGAAACTCTTCGGTAAAGTATTCGCGTCGGAGGAGCGCGTCAAAAATATTCGGGATCGTCGCGTATCGCCGGGAGCGAGGCTCGGCTGCCGCTTTGAGGATTCGATCACGCGCAAGGCGTGCGGGAAGCCGACGTATCAGGTAAGGAATCGGGGAGCCGCGCGCGCCGAGCACGCTGGTGAAGCGCTCCTCGCGGATGCGTTTGTCGTAGTTGCTATAGCCGCCGAAGACTTCATCGGCTCCTTCACCGGTAAGAACGACCGTTACATTTTTTCTGGCGTGTTGCGCAAGCAGCATGGTCGGTAACGCTGCCTGGTCGCCGAAGGGCTCGTCAAAAACGTCGCCCCATTGATCGAGCGCCGGTAATACTTCTTCAGGGCTCAGCATCAGGCAGTGATGGTTACTTCCGATGTGGCGCGAAACGCGCGCGGCCTCCTCATGCTCACTCCCTACGTCGCTGC
>DASZZK010000202.1:0-1707 GCA_035544975.1 Casimicrobiaceae bacterium
CGCTTCGGCGCGCTCAAGGTGATTGCCGTCGGCATCGCGTTGATGGGCGCTTGCGTCGCGGTGGCGTTGTCCGGCATCGCGCTGTGGCAGTTCTGGACGGCGCTGCTACTTCTCGGCGTGGGCTGGAATTTCATGTACACCGGCGGCACGACACTGCTGATCGATGCTTACACTCCCGCCGAAAAAGCAAAGACCCAGGGCATGAACGATGTCATCATCTTCACGGTGATGAGCATCTCCTCGTTTTCGTCGGGAGCGTTGATCAGCGCCGCCGGTTGGGATTGGATGAACCTGGGCACGCTTCCGCTGCTCGCCGTCGTCGCCAGCGCGGTGCTCTGGGTGACGCTCTGGCGCCGCCGCGCGCGCGTTACCCGCAATGCGAAAGCGACGTGAGCGCGGACTCCGATGCATCCGATCCCTTCCCTTGACCGTCATCAGGAACTGCGCGAGGCGGTGCGCGTATTGTGCGCGCGGTTCGACTCCGCCTATTGGCAGCGCATCGACGCGGAGCGCGGCTACCCAGAGGCATTCGTCGACGCGTTGACCGGCGCCGGCTGGCTCGCGGCGATGATTCCGACCGAGTACGACGGCTCGGGCCTGGGATTGACCGAAGCATCGGTGATCATGGAAGAGATCAACCGCAGCGGCGGAAATGCCGGCGCCTGCCATGGCCAGATGTACAACATGGGCACGCTGCTGCGCCACGGCTCGGAAGCGCAAAAGCGGGCGTGGCTGCCGTCGATTGCCGCGGGAAAGTTGCGGCTCCAGTCGATGGCGGTGACCGAGCCCTCGACCGGCAGCGATACCACTCGTCTCTCGACGACCGCGGTGCGACAAGGCGATCGTTACATCATCAGCGGTCAGAAGGTGTGGACCTCGCGCCTGCAACACTCCGACCTGATGATCGTACTCGCCCGCACGACCCCGCTCGCCGAGGTCAAGCGCCGGTCAGAGGGCATGTCGGTGCTGATGGTCGATCTTCGCGACGCGCTCTCCGGCGCCCATGGCAGCATCAACGTGCGCCCGATCGCCAACATGGTCAACCACGAAACCAACGAAGTGTTCTTCGACAATCTCGAGGTGCCGGCGGCAAACCTGATCGGCGAGGAAGGGCAGGGATTTCGCTACATTCTCGATGGCCTCAACGCCGAGCGCACGCTGATCGCCGCCGAATGCATCGGCGACGGATACTGGTTCGTCGATCGCGCGCGGCGCTATGCGAGCGAGCGCGTGGTGTTCGGCCGGCCGATCGGCCAGAACCAGGGCGTGCAATTCCCGATTGCGGAGTGCTACATCGAGATCGAGGCCGCGAACCTGATGCGGTTTCACGCGGCGTCGCTCTTCGACGCGGGCAAGCCTTGCGGCGCGCAGGCGAACATGGCCAAATTGCTGGCGGCAAAGGCGTCCTGGGAAGCGGCCAATGTCTGCCTCCAGACGCATGGAGGGTTCGGCTTCGCCTGCGAGTTCGACGTGGAACGCAAGTTTCGCGAGACCCGGCTCTATCAGGTCGCGCCGGTGTCGACCAATATGATTTTTTCGTACGTTGCCGAACACGTGCTTGGCTTGCCTCGGTCGTTCTGACGGCGAACGAAAATCAGCCCGTCGACGCCGGAAACTGCCAGTAGACGGCGTCGACGGTTTTTCCTTCGTGCGCCAATGCATGTGCCTTCAACGCCTCGCCAAGCGCATGACTTTCGATGGCTCGTT
>DASZZK010000203.1:0-2258 GCA_035544975.1 Casimicrobiaceae bacterium
GATACGCGGCAGTTCCTTGCCGAAGACGTATCGATCGCTGCTCGTTGGCGTGCCGACCTCGTGAAAATAGACTTGCTGGTAGAAATGTCGATCTTCGGCAGGGCGCTCGTTTCCCTGCGGGTAGCGCGTGTAGTAGAACCCGCGGCTGTCGGCAGCCCACTCGATGCTGCCACCGGCGGTCGGATAATTCACTCCGACGATGAGATCCGGCAGCCGCTGCCCGTTTGCGGTGTCGTAGACGTACGCAGTGCCTTCCTCGCTGCCATTTTCGGATAGCGAGAGGGCAACGTAGCGCCCGTCATACGATGGCTTGTAGAAGTCGATGGTGGTGCGTCCCTTGCCACTGTCGAGCTCGTTGGGGTCGAGAATGACGCGCTCGCTACCCACGTCTGCCGACGGAGACAGCACCACAAGCAGCGGCTGATTCTTAGGCGGCTGACTCTTCATTGCGAAGAGCTGCTTGCGATATTCGAAGTCGTAGCGCTGTATCGGTGCCGATCGAAGGAGCTCGCCGACGCGCGCTGCGATCGCGGGACGTTGCGCGATGGCGTCGAGATAGCGGCGGGTGGCAGCGTTTTGCTCGGCGGCCCAGCGCCTGACCTCGGCGTTCGCGTCATCCTCGAGCCAGCGATAGTCGTCGACCACCGTGACGCCGTGGTAGGTGTCGCTGACAGGACGCTTGGGCGTGGTGGGGTAGCGAGTGTCCGCGGCGGCAGGCATTGCGGCAAGCATGGAGCTCAGGGCGGCGACACACGCGCTACGGGTCAACAGCGGCGGGGAATTGATCATGGTGTGGGGTCCGGTCTTCGCGTTTGACCGCGGAAAGAGCCGCGAATTCTATCACCGCATCTGCGGATCGGTCCGTACGCGTCGGAGCGGGCGAAAAGCCGGCGCAATCGGTGATAATAGCGACCTTCTTCGTGTTTTTGTCCTCCCATGCCGACTTTCATGCTGCAACATCCGGCGCTGAGCGCCGCGATGCTCCTGATCGGTTCCAACCTGTTCATGACCTTCGCCTGGTACGGCCACTTGCGCAACATGCAGTCGAGCCCCTGGTGGATCGCGGCGACCGTGAGCTGGGGAATCGCCCTTTTCGAGTACCTGCTGCAGGTCCCCGCGAACCGCATCGGTTACACCGCGCTGTCGCTCGGCCAGCTCAAGATCATGCAGGAAATAATCACCCTCGCGGTGTTCGTCCCGTTTGCCATGTTCTATATGGATCAGCCGCTGAAGCTGGACTATCTCTGGGCGGCGCTGTGCATGGTCGGGGCTGCGTACTTCATCTTCCGGGCCTGATTTTCGGGAGATGGGACCGCCGTGCAACATCGCCGCACGAATCCGTGCGCGCGTCGATCATTGAATCGCGAGCCCGCTTGAGCGCGCCTTCCTTCCTGCGCCTGTATCTGTGTTTCGCCGCGGCGTATCTGCTGTCGTATGTCTATCGCAACGTCAATGCGGTGATTTCGCCCGAGCTCACGGCCTCTCTCGGGATAAGCGCATCGTCACTGGGACTGCTGACCAGCGCGTACTTCGTTGCCTTCGCCGCGATGCAGATTCCCGCCGGGATGCTGCTCGACCGCTATGGACCACGTCGTGTCGAGCCTGTGCTTTTGTGCGTCGCAGGGTGCGGAGCGCTGGTGTTTGCGGCCAGCGACAGCGTTGTCGGCCTCACCATCTCGCGTGCGCTGATCGGTGCCGGTGTCTCTATCTGCCTCATGGCGCCGTTGAAAGCGATCGCAGCGTGGTACCCGGCGGAGCGCCATGCCTCGCTTTCGGGGTGGATGATGGTTGCAGGCGGCGCCGGGGCGCTGCTTTCGACCGCACCGCTCGCGGCCGCGCTGTCATTCATTTCGTGGCAGGGCATCTTTGTCGCTTTAGCCGCTTCGACATTTGCTGCCGCGGCGGCGATCTTCTTGCTGGTTCCCGACACGGCCCACCCCCCGAACGCGGCGGGATGGAACGCGCAATGGCATGGAGTCAGAACTGTTTTCGCCAGCCAGCGCCTGTGGTGGATGGCGCCACTCGGTTCTGCCGCCACCGGCTCGTTCATGGCCATCCAGGGTCTCTGGTCGGTGCCGTGGCTGATCGAGGTCAATGGATACTCGCGCGATGTCGCGGCGAATCACCTGATGTTGATGGGCATATCCATCGTCGGCGGCTATCTCGGTATCGGCGTTTTCGCGACGCGGCTTGCGCGCGTCGGCATATCCACCCTTCACCTCTACGCCGCCGGCTTCGGCCTGAACGTCGTGGCGCTG
>DASZZK010000204.1:0-5321 GCA_035544975.1 Casimicrobiaceae bacterium
CGAAATTCGGTTTCCATCATCCGTCGATCCTTGCGTCCGACCCGCGAGTCCGCCGGTGGCGCGGCGCCGGGCGGATACTTGCCGGTCAGGATTCCGCGAGCGAGGGGGCTGTAGGGCACCACACCGATGCCGTGATAGTCGCAGGCGGGCAGGATCTCGACCTCGGGCCCGCGATTCATCGCGTTGTAGTAGGGCTGGCACACGACCGGCTGCGGCACGCCCAGATCAGCGCATACGCCGACGACTTCGGCGATGCGCCAGCCCCGATAATTGGACACGCCGAAATAGCGGATCTTGCCGGCGCGAATGAGGTCGCCCATCGCCTCGATGGTCTCCGACAGCTGCGTCCCGGTATCGTCCTTATGCAGGTAGTAGATGTCGATATAGTCGGTGGCGAGCCGCTTCAGGCTGTCGTCGCATGCCTGCATCACCCATCTACGCGACAGGCCGCCGTCGTGCGGAGGCTGGGTCATCACGTTGCCGACCTTGGTCGCAAGGATCCAGCGACGCCGATTCGCCGCAATGGCCGGACCGACGATCGACTCCGACGCGCCCTTGACATACACGTCGGCGGTATCGATGAAATTGACGCCGGCATCGAACGCCGACGCGATGATGCGTTGCGAGGTGGCGGCGTCGGTGCGATCACCGAACATCATCGTCCCGAGGCAAATCTCCGACACTTCGAGACCGCTGTCGCCGAGGCGGCGAAATTGCATCGACATGATCGTCAACCGTTGATCGAAAGGCGACATGCTGAAGCAAAGCGCGCCACCGCGCAATCGCCATGAAGCAGGTTGACGCTACGGTATAATTCGCGTCTCCCCCCTCGCAGTTTCGCTTCCATGCATGTCTTTTTCGAGGACGACGGCGCGTTCAAGGCCGGCACCGTCCTCGCCGATAACGATACATCGCTGCAAGTCGAAGCGATTTCCGGCAAACGCTTGAAGATCAAGGCAGCGAACGTGCTGCTGCGTTTCGCCGGTCCGGCGCCGTCGATATTGCTCGCCGATGCGCAAGCGATCGCCGCCGGGATCGATCCCGACTTCCTGTGGGAGGTGAGCGGCGAGGCGGAGTTCGGCTTCGCCGAGCTGGCGGCGGAGTATTTCGGCCGGGCGCCTGCGCCGAACGAGGCCGCGGCGCTGGCGCTGCGGCTGCACGCATCGCCGATGCATTTCTACAAGAAGGGCAAGGGGCGCTACAAGGCTGCGCCCGCCGAGGCGCTGCAGGCGGCGCGCGCCGGCGTCGAGCGAAAACGGCGCGAGTTGGAGGAAGTAGCGGCGTACGCATCCGAGCTGCAGGCGCACCGTCTGCCGCCGGGCTTTCGCGAAAAATTGCCGATGCTGCTCTACAAGCCCGACAAGCTCGCACTCGAAACGCGCGCGCTGGCAGTCGCGTGTGAGGCCGCGCGGACCCACCCGCTGGCGCTGCTTGCCGCGTGCGGCGCGATTCCTTCGACCCACGATTACCACTTCAATCGCTTTCTGTTCGACGCCTTTCCGCGCGGGACCGATTTTCCCGCGGTAGACGACCCGCCCGCCCTGGCGCACCTGCCGCTCGCGGCGGTGCGCGCGTTTTCGATCGACGATGCGTCGACGACCGAGATCGACGACGCCTTCTCGGTGCGAAGTCTCGCCAATGGAAACCTGGAGATCGGCATTCATATCGCCGCTCCGGCGCTGGCCATCGCTCGCGGCTCGCCGCTGGACGCGATTGCGCAGGCGAGACTGTCCACCGTGTACATGCCCGGGCGCAAGATCACCATGCTTCCCGAGACGGTGATCGGCCGCTTCACGCTTGCTGCCGGCACTGAACCGGAGGCGCTTTCGCTTTATGTCGAGACGACGCACGACGGCGTCGTGGTCAGGCAGTCGACCAGAGCCGAGCGCGTGCCGATCGCCGCCAATCTTCGTCTCGACGCCATAAGCGACTGCTTTGCCTCGCCCGCATCACCGTCGGATCCGCAATGGAGTGACGAGCTGCGCGCGCTGTGGCGGCTGGCTCAGAAGCTGGAGCAGGGCCGCGGCAAGGCGGACGTCACGCGCGTGGATTACAGCTTCCTGGTCGACTGGGACGCAACGCCTGATGGCCGCGTTACGATCGTGCCGCGGGCGCGCGGGTCGCCGCTGGACAAGCTGATCGCCGAGCTCATGATTCACGTCAACAGCAGCTGGGGAAAGATGCTGGTCGACGCCGGCGTGCCCGGGCTTTATCGGACCCAGCAGATGGGGAAAGTGCGCATGAGCACCAAGCCGGAGCCTCACCAGGGCCTGGGCGTTGCGCAATACCTATGGGCGAGCTCGCCGCTGCGCCGCTACAGCGATCTGGTCAATCAGCGGCAGATTCTCGCGGTTCTCGACGGTGCCCCTCCGGCCTACGCCGAGGGCGACGCGGAGCTGTTCGCCATCATGGCGGATTTCGAGTTGACGTACTCGCAGTACGCCGAGCTGCAAAGCCAGATGGAGCACTACTGGTGCCTGCGCTGGTTGCAGCAGGAAAATGTCGCCGAGAGCGAGGCGACCGTCGTTCGCGAAAATCTGGTCCGCTTCGACGCGCTTCCGCTGTATGTTCGTGCCCCCGATATGCCGGCGCTGACGCCCGGAACGCGGGTGCGCGTCGGAGTCGGTCGCATCGATCTCCTTGCGGCGACCCTCGAGGCGCGTTTTATCGGCGCCGCCTGAGGCGCCCATAGGCGAGCCTTCCAAGGGGCCCCCAGGGCCGAAAAACAAGGATTTACGGGTTGGCGATATACTAATGTCATGGCCAAGGCTACCAAGAGCCCCCGTTTACGCGTAGTCGCCGTCGCACCGGCCGCGCCCCAAGCTCCACCGGCCAAGAAGACCGCCGCGCGCCCTCGCGTACGGGTATTGCCCACACCGGAACCACGCACCGTGTCGCTGTCGTTCCTCGCCGAGGAACGAGCGCCCGCCAACCGTCTGCTCATGTGGGCGATTTTCGGCTCGATATTGCTGCATGCGGTCGTGCTCGCGATTCGGTTCGCCCCGATCGACTTGAGCAGATTCGACCGTAACACTTCGCCGCTCGAAGTGGCCCTGGTCAATGCCAAATCGGTGTCCAAGCCGACCAAGGCCGACATCCTGGCGCAGGCGCACCTCGACGGCGGCGGCAATACCGACGCCAAACGCCGCGCCAAAACACCGCTGCCCGCGCTGCCCAAGGACAATGCGACGACCGAGCTTGCGGTGGCCACGCAAAAGGTCGAGACGCTGGAAAAGAAGAGCCAGGAAATGTTGACGCAGCTCAAATCGGCGGCGTCCCTCGCTACGCCGCAGCCGACGCCCAACGCGGCGCCGGACAAGACGGAGCTGCCGACCTCGACCGACATGATGCAGCGAACGCTGGAAGCGATGCGGCTGGAAGCGCAGATCGCCAAGGATATGGATGCGTACCAGAAGCGTCCGAAGCGGCGTTTTATCGGTGCGCGAGCCCAGGAATATCGCTTTGCACGCTATGTCGAGGATTGGCGGCTCAAGGTCGAAAGCATCGGCAACCGCAACTATCCGGAGGCCGCGCGCGCGCAAAAGCTCTACGGCAACTTGTTGCTGACCGTGGGGATTCGTGCCAATGGCAGTATCGAAACCGTCGTCGTCGACCGCACCTCCGGACAGAAAATCCTCGACCTCGCCGCGGTCCGGATCGTCGAGATGGGAGGGCCCTATGCTCCGTTTCCGCCCAACATCAGCCGCGATACCGATATCCTCTACATCACCCGAACGTGGAGCTTCTCGCCCGGCGATGCTTTGACGTCGCAGTGATGACCGACGCGCGAGACGCCCGTCACGCCGCACCGCAGCGGCCGCAGTTGACTCCAACCGCCGCTGTTTCGCTGAATCCCCGACCAGAGCCCGTTTCATGGATCGTTATGCCGTCATCGGCAATCCCATCGCGCACAGCCAGTCGCCGCTGATCCATCACGCGTTTGCTCGGGCCACCGGCCAACAGATGAGCTACGAGCGCCTGCTCGCGCCGCTCGACGGGTTCCTTGCGACCGTGCAGCGCTTCGCAGCCGAGGGGGGCAGCGGCCTCAACGTCACGGTGCCGTTCAAGCTCGAGGCGTATACGCTGGCAAAAGAGAGGAGCCCGCGTGCCGAAAAAGCGAAGGCTTGCAACACGCTGGCCTGGCGCGTCGATCATTGGTACGCGGACAATACCGATGGCGTCGGATTAATGCGCGACCTGACGCACAACCTGCACGAGTCGCTCGCCGGCCGCGATGTGCTCGTGCTCGGGGCCGGCGGCGCGGCGCGCGGAATCCTGGGTCCGTTGCTGGCGCAGGCACCGCGGAGCGTGGTCGTCATCAATCGTACCGAGCGCAGAGCGACGGAGCTCGCGGCTTCATTTGCACAATACGGGCCGGTCGCCGCAATGTCATCGGCTCACTTGAGCGGCAGGGATTTTCACCTGGTCATCAATGCCACCAGCATTGGCGTCAACGGCGACGTCCCGGAAAACCTCTGGCCGCGCCGGCCCTTCGCGCCCGGCGGCCTCGCCTATGACCTGGTGTACGCCGATGTGCCCACGCCGTTCCTCCGCTGGGCGTCTGCCCAGTCCGCGGAGCGAACGGCAGACGGCCTCGGCATGCTGATCGAGCAGGCGGCGGAAAGCTTCGTCCTGTGGCGCGGAGTACGCCCGGAGACCTCGCCCGTGTTCGCCATGCTGCGCCCGCGAGGCTAGCCGCATGCGCAGGCTTGGCCGCTGGCTGCTGTGGACCGCATTCGCGATTTTCGCGTTTATCGTGTTGTTGCAGGGGTGGTACGCGGCGCACATCTGGTGGTGGCGCGACCACCCGCCGCGCGAGACCGCGTTCATGGCGATGCGCCTTTCCGAGCTCCAGGCCAAGCGGCCGCAGGCGCGCCTGCAATATGTGTGGGTTCCCTACGAGCGTATCTCTATCAAACTCAAGCAGGCGATGATCGCCGCCGAGGACGCAAGGTTCGTCGAGCACGAAGGCTTCGACTGGGACGGCATTCAGCAGGCGATGGACAAGAACTACCGCAAAGGCCGCGTCGTCGCGGGCGGCTCGACGATTTCGCAGCAACTGGCCAAGAATCTGTTTCTGTCAGGGCAGCGAAGCTACTGGCGCAAGGCCGAGGAAGCGGCGATCACCGTGATGCTGGAAGCCATTCTCGACAAGCGGCGCATCTTCGAGCTCTACCTCAACGTCATCGAGTGGGGCAATGGCGTTTTCGGCAGCGAGGCGGCCGCACGCCATTACTTCGGCATCGGCGCCGGCGAGCTGAGCGCCGAGCAGGCGGCGCGGCTGGCCGCGATGGCGCCCAATCCTCGTCATTACGAAAGCA
>DASZZK010000205.1:0-3876 GCA_035544975.1 Casimicrobiaceae bacterium
CGATCTTGTGCCGGCGCAGCTCGAGCAGATTGGCGCATCTGGCACGCGTCTCATGCTCGTCCAGCGGCTTGATCAGGAAGTCCGTAGCGCCCGCTTCGAGAGCCTCATAGCGCACCCGGCGGTCGTCGACGACGGTGATGACGATGATCGGGACATCCACGCAGTGCGGCAATCCGCGCAGGTGGCGGACAAGCTGCACGCCATCGAATTCAGGCAGCTTGTAGTCGGTGAGTATCATGTCGACACGATTGTTGCGCGCGTACTCGAGCGCGCGGCTCGGTGTGTCGAACAATTCGAGATTTAGCTTGCCGTCGATCTGGCGGACAATTTCCGCAAGCAGCAGCCGGCTGCTGAACAGGTCGTCGATAATCATGACCGTGTTCCGCTGCGCGCGCGCGAGCGCGAGCTCGGAGACGACAGCACTCTTACCGGGACTGCGAGTTTGCGCTGCACTCACGGCGGCTGCCCATGGATGAGGAGGAAACGTTTGGTATCAAGCAAGGCTTGTGCCACACACCCAAGTCTGTACCCTACACCGGCAAGCCTGCGCCTATGTAGGCGATTTAGCAAGACAATGCGGCGGGCGAATGCCGCTAGTGCCTCCCTCTGGCGTGCCGGGGGAAAGGTCACCACAGCCTTTGCTTCAATGCGGAAATGGTCGGGGCGAGAGGAATTGAACCTCCGACCCCCTGCACCCCATGCAGGTGCGCTACCAGGCTGCGCTACGCCCCGACGTTGATTCACAGTTTATACCGGCTTCAGCCGCCGGGCCCCAGGAGCTGGCGGATTTCTTCGATGACCTGCCGCAGTTGGTCAGGAGAAAGTGCCGCGGCTCGGCGCACTGCCTGACCGGCCATGCCGCCGTCACCAGGGACTGCGGCGGAATCGAGCGTTTCCGTTTCCAGCCGATGGCGGGCGCCATTGATAGTGAACCCCTGCTCATAGAGCAGGTCGCGTATCCGCCGGATCAGCAGCACTTCATGGTGCTGGTAATAACGCCGGTTGCCGCGTCGCTTGACGGGCTTTAGCTGCGTGAATTCCTGCTCCCAGTAGCGGAGCACGTGCGGCTTGACCGCGCACAGATCGCTGACTTCGCCGATGGTGAAGTAGCGTTTGGCGGGGATCGGCGGCAGTAGCTCGGCCTTATGCCTGTGCTCGGCCATGGTTCGCAGCTTCGACCATTGCCTTCAGTTTTTGACTCGCATGGAACGTGACGACGCGTCGCGCGGTGATGGGGATCTCTTCGCCGGTCTTGGGATTGCGCCCCGGTCGCTGCGGTTTCTCCCGGAGCTGGAAGTTGCCAAAGCCGGACAATTTGACGCTGTCACCGGATTCCAGAGCCATGCGGATTTCCTCAAAAAAACGCTCGACCATGTCCTTGGCTTCGCGCTTGTTGAGGCCGAGCTGCTCAAATAGCAGGTCGGCAAGTTCGGCTTTGGTTAGCGTCATGGAATTCCCTACAGGCGTAGTTACTTACGTAGCTTACTTGCGTACTTACTTTTCTTATTTACGGATGGAAGCGTCGAATCGATTTCTTAAGACGCGCAACAAATCTGTCATCGTCGCGTCGATTTCGGTGTCCGTCAAAGTACGTGCAGTATCTTGCATAAGCACAAGAATTGCAAGGCTTTTTTTGCCGGATTCGATGCCCGGGCCGCGGTAGACGTCGAACAGCGCGATGTGGTCTACATGGCCGGGGCTTGCTCCTCTAAGCGCGTCCAGGACAGCCTCCGCGGGGATGCTTTCGGCGACAACTACCGCCACATCTCGCCGGACCATCGGCAGGCGTGAGACTGCCTTGGCCAGCGGTAAGGAGCGCTGCGTCAGCGGATCCTGGTCGAGCTCAAAGACCACCGGCAGCGCGCCGACGAGATCGAATTCACGCATCAATCGCGGGTGCAGCTCGCCGATCCAGCCCGCTTCCTTGCCGCCAATGAAAACGCGGGCCGAGCGGCCGGGATGCAGCGCCGGATGTGCGGCCGCTTCGGTGCGAACGGTCAGCGGCGAGACGAGCGCTTCGACGTCGCCTTTGACGTCGAAAAAATCGACGCTTCGCTTAGGGCTTCCCCATTGCTCGGGAAGCGCGGGCCCGAATGCCAGGCCGCCGATGCGCAGCGGCTGCGAGTAACGCTCGCCGTCGCGGAGAAAGCAGCGGCCGGTTTCGAAAACGCGGACCCGCTCCAACTTGCGATTCAGGTTCGTGCGCAGCGTTTCGAGCAAGCCGCCGAGGAGCGTAGTGCGCATCACGTCGAACTGGCTCGCGATCGGGTTCAACACTTTGATCGGGTTGCCGTCCGGCTGGAGCGCCAGCTCCGTCGCGGAATTCACAAAGCCGAAGGTGATGACTTCCTGATAATCGCGATCCACCAGACGCTGACGCATCGTCGACACCGATCGCGTAGCCTCGTGCTCGGGCAACATCGTCTGCGTATGTCTGACCGGCGGCGTTGGAATATTGACGTAGCCATACAGACGTGCCGCTTCTTCGATGAAGTCCTCTTCGATCGCAAGGTCGAAGCGAAAAGACGGCGGCGTGACGATGAAGTCCGCGCCGTCCCGGGTCGGCTTGAGGCCAAGACGGGTGAAGATGTCGGCGAGCGCCGGGTCGGGAATCTCGACACCGAGAATGCGCGCCACGCGTCGTGGACGCACCCGAACCGGATCGCGCCGAGGCATGGGGCCACGCACGTCGATCATCGGAGCGGCTTCTCCGCCGCAAAGCTCGAGGATCAATTGGGTTGCGCGGTCGACTGCACGATCGGCATTGGCGAAGTCGACGCCGCGCTCGAAGCGGAACCCGGCATCCGTGGAAAAACCGAGGCGCCGAGCTTTGCCCTGAATCACGGCGGGATTCCAGAATGCGCCTTCGAGAAAGAGGCTGGTGGTCTTGCCGCTGATGCCGCTGTGTTCTCCACCCATGATCCCGGCAAGTCCCAGCGCCTTTTTTTCATCGGCGACGAGGAGGAGGTCGGGATCGAGCGCCAGCTTCTGGCCATTCAAAAGCGTCAGTGTTTCGCCGGTCTTCGCGAAACGCACGATCAGATCGCCCTCGAGCAAGCGGTCGTCGTAGGCATGCAGCGGCTGCCCGAGCTTCACCATCACGTAGTTGGTGACGTCGACCACCGCCGAGATCGACCGGATGCCGCTGCGCTCGAGGCGCTGCTTCATCCACGTGGGAGTCGGTGCGGTCGCGTCGATACCGCTGATCACGCGGCCGCAAAAGCGCGGACAGGCCTGCGGGTCCTCGACCCGGACGCCGCGCGTCGACTTGGCGGTCGCGACGACCGTCGGCGGCGGCGAATGGCGAAGCGGCGATGCGGTAATGGCGGCGACTTCGCGCGCGAGCCCCAGGACCGACAGACAGTCGGCACGATTAGGCGTGAGCTTGAGCGTGAAGACGGCGTCGTCGAGATTGAGCGCCTGGCGCACGTCGGTGCCGGCTGGAATCAGCGGATCGAGGACGAGCAGCCCGCCGCTATCGTCGGAGATGCCAAGCTCACTCGCCGAACAGAGCATCCCCTGCGATTCCACACCGCGCATTTCGGTCTTGCGAATTTCCAGGTCGGCGGGAAGATTGGCGCCGACGAGAGCGCATGGCACGACCATTCCTGGCGCAACATTGGGCGCGCCACAGACAATCGACAGGGAAACGCCGGAGCCTACGTCGACGCGACACACGGCGAGCCGATCGGCGTTTGGGTGGCGCTCGACCGAAAGCACACGCGCGGCCACCACGCCGCTGAACGCCGGTGCGGCCTTGACGCGCTCTTCGACTTCCAGACCTGCCATGGTCAGCGCGTGGGCGAGCGCGTCGCTGTCGAGCGGCGGATCGACCAGGGTGCGCAGCCAGCGTTCGGAGAACTTCATTTCTTCATC
>DASZZK010000206.1:0-4683 GCA_035544975.1 Casimicrobiaceae bacterium
TGAAATGAACTCGACGCTTGAGCCAGCGTCCGAAATGTTGCGCATTGCTCCTGCCGGGGTAACGGTTTTGGTAGACCGCTTGGCGGGTGAGCAGCTTGGCGAGCTAGTGTAGCGATTGGGCGGGTGGTTGTCTAATGGCAGGCGCCTCTTGCGACGCTCGAGCATTTCACCTACGTAACGCCCCGAGTTGCGGAGCGCTAAAACATTTGATTTGTGGCTGCAAGCTTCCCGCATCGGTGTCCCGCTACTGCGGCGTTGCGCCCGGTTTGAGCTGCCCTATAATCGCTCCCATGCCCCTCGATGCAATCTTGCGTGTGTCGGAACTGCGCGCGGTAGAGGCGCGCGCAGCCGGCGCACCGTTGATGGAACGCGCGGGCCTTGCCGCCGCCGAGGTCGCGCGAAGGATGCTTGCCGTTCACTCGGCACGCGTGCTTGTCCTTGCCGGGCCTGGCAATAACGGCGGCGACGCATTCGTGGTCGCGCGCTGGCTCAAGTCCTGGTTTTTTGACGTCGTAGTCGCGTTCTGCGGCGACGCCGCGGCACTTGCGCCCGACGCGGCCGCCGCACACAGGGCTTGGCGCGACGCGGGAGGCATGACGGTGCGCGAATGGCCCGACGGTTCCTTCGGGCTGATTATCGATGGCCTGTTCGGAATCGGGCTTACCCGCGCGATCGAAGGCGTAGCCGCGCAATGGATAGCGCGTGCCAACGCGAGCTCACTGCCCCTTCTTGCGCTGGACATTCCGAGCGGCCTCGATGCGGACACCGGGGTCGCGCGCTCGCCGGCCATTCGCGCCAGCGCGACGGCTACGTTCATCGCGCTCAAGCCCGGCCTGCTGACCGGCGACGGCCCTGATCATTGCGGGACGATCAGCGTGCACGGGCTCGATCTCGACGCGCAGCACCTCATTGATGCGCGAGGCTCCATGCTCGCGTGGGCGACGCAGCGGATCGCATTGCCGGAGGTTCTCAGGCGCCCGCTGCGCAATGTTCACAAGGGGAGTTTCGGCACGCTTGCCATCGTCGGCGGCGGCGACGGCATGGTTGGCGCGGCGATCCTCGCGGGTCGCGCCGCGTTGCATCTGGGCGCCGGCAAAGTATGGCTCGGCCTTAGCGCAAGTACGCTTCCGGCGGTCGATTGGGTTCAACCCGAGCTCATGCTCCGTCCCGCGGAAGCGGTGCTCGATGCCGCGCCGCACGCGATCGTCATAGGCCCGGGGCTGGGCACGGGCGATAAAGCTCGCGTATGCGTCGCGCAGGCGCTGCGCCTGCCGATACCGCTGCTGATCGACGCCGATGCGCTCAACCTGATTGCGCGAGACGCCGCACTCGCCTCCGATGTCGTCGCGCGTGTGGCGCCGACGGTGTTGACGCCGCATCCGGCCGAAGCCGCGCGACTGTCCGGGACCACCGTGGAAGCCATACAGAGCGACCGCCTCGGCGCAGCCCTTTCGCTGTCCGCGGCGATGAACGCCGCAGTCGTCCTCAAAGGCGCGGGCAGCGTCCTGGCCTATTCCGACGGACGCTTCGCCATCAACAGCAGCGGCAACGCGGCGCTGGCGAGCGCCGGCACGGGCGACGTGCTGGCCGGCATGATCGGCGCTCTGCTGGCGCAGGGAGTGCCGGTCGACACGGCGGTGGCGCTCGGCGTTTGCCTGCACGGCGCGGCAGCCGACACGCTCGTCGCCGAAGGCGTGGGCCCCCTGGGAGTGACCGCCTCGGAGCTTGCGCCGATCGCGCGGCGCTTGATCAATCTAAGGTAAAGGCGATTTATTTCGCTACGGCAGCAGCAGCGTCGCCCCCGCCGTCTTGCGCGCTTCCAGATCGCGATGCGCCTGGGCGGCGTCCTTGAGCGCGTAGGTCTGTCGGGCCTCGCTGACGATCTTGCCGGCCCCGACCAGCGCAAACATCTCGTTGGCCATCCTGAGCAGATCCGGCCGCGTGGCTGCGTATGCGGCAATCGACGGCCGGGTCGCGAACAGCGATCCTTTTTGCACAAGCAATCCGATGTCGAACGCCGCGATCGGCCCGGACGAGCTTCCGAAGCTCACGAACATGCCGCGCGGCTTCAGACAGTCCAGCGACGCAGGAAAGGTATCCTTCCCGATCGAGTCGTAGACAACCGGGACGCCCTTACCTCCCGTGATCTCCTTGACTCGCTCGACGAAGTTCTCGCGCGTGTAGACGATGGTGTGCGCACAACCGTTGGCCTTCGCCAGCGCGGCTTTTTCGTCGGAACCGACAGTTCCAATCAAGGTCACGCCGAGCGCGCGGGCCCATTGGCACGCGATCGATCCCACCCCGCCTGCCGCGGCATGGAAGAGAATGGTTTCGCCGCCTTTCAGCGGGAAGGTCTGACGAAACAGATACTGGACCGTGAGGCCTTTCAACATCAGCGTCGCCGCGGACCGATCTGAAACGTCGTCGGGCAATTTCACCAGTTTGTCGGCCGGCATGACCCGCACTTCGGCGTACGAGCCCGGCGGGTGACCGCCGTAGGCGACTCGATCTCCCTTGCTGATGTCGGTCACGCCGGGGCCGACGGCCTCAACCACCCCGGCAGCTTCGACGCCGATGCCCGAGGGCAGCGGCAGCTTGTACAAGCCGGTGCGGTGGTAGGTGTCGATGTAATTCAGTCCGATCGCGGTGTGCCGGACACGTGCCTCACCGGGGCCAGGTTCGCCGACGGCGGCGCTCTCCCACTGCAAAACCTCAGGGCCGCCGGTTTGGTGAATACGAATCGCATTGGGCATCGGTTGCTCCAAAACTGAAACGAACGAAGAAGTTTAGCGGACTTCCGTCGACGACGCCGACAGCCATTGGCACGGCCGTGCCGCGCGGTCAGCGATCGCCTTCGATGGCGCCGAACTCCGCCGGCACGCGCGCGTAGAAGATGCTGATGCGCTCCTTTTTCAACAGCGCCAGCAATCCCTCGGCTTCCGCCTCCGTCACCACAAACTCGACCTCGACCGTCATGTCCGCGGCAAGCTCGAGGAAATGCTCCTCATGCAAAACGCCGTGGCGGCCAAAGCCGGCAATCGCGCGAAAGGCAGATCCACCGCGGATGCCCATCTTCTTGGCCTGCTCGAGCAGCCACTCGAACAGCGCGATGTGCCGGTGGATGCGCTTTTCGTGGACGTAGAAGCGCAGTATCGTGCCGTTCATGCCTGCTCCTTGTCACACGGGACGATCATGCAGCCGCCCAGGCGTACGCCGCACGTACGAGCAGAATGCCAAGGATGGTCAGCGCCAGCGAGCCGACGACGTGGGACGCGATCGCGATCGTCCCCCACAAATATTCCTTGCGCAGCAGCAGGGTGACGATCTCGGCCGAGAACGTTGAGAATGTGGTCAGACCGCCGAGAAATCCGGTGGTCGTCAGCAGTTGCAGCTCAGGACTCATGATCGCATGCCGGGTGATGATCTCCATCGCGAAGCCCATCATCAACCCGCCGATGAGATTGGCGCTCAGCGTGCCGAGCGGCATCGTTGGAAACACCGGATTGAGCATGACGCCCAACCCCCAGCGCAGCCAGGCGCCGATCGCGGCGCCGCCTCCTACTGCAAGAATACCGCCCCAACGCATACAGAATCCCTTCCGCGCAAGCAGAAAGCCGTCAGCGGATGAACTGGTCCACGTAATCCGCGCCAAGGCCCACGTCGCCGTAATGCCTTCGGCACATTTCGATCTTGCTGAACACGTCCTCGTATCCTATCTGCTGTCCGGCGTTGTCGAGGTAAATCATGGCGCCGCTGATGTTGAAGAAGGTGATCATCTCCTGGCAGTCGTCGGGAACAACGAGGGTGTGGACTTCGCCCGGAGGCTCGTAGACGAAGCTACCCTCGTCGGCAATCCAATCGTGCTCGAGATAGCGCCACTTGCCCTTGATCACGTACCCGACGACAACCATCGGATGGCGGTGCCGGGACAGCACTCCCGAACGCCGCACGCGCAGCAGGTTGCACCAGCCGCCGCTGACCGTGTTCATCAACAATGGGCGGAACCAGACGTCTGCCGCTTGCGGCACCCAGACGCGCTCGTCGATCGGAATCGCGGCGACCGCGATCTCGGGGACGATTCCCAGGCTCGGAAGAATCGCGCTGGTCACTGAGTCTCCTTCAGCGCGGAGGTGAGCTCCGCGACCTCGCGATCGACGTCGCGATCCTTGGGAAAAGGCCTGCCCGCACGCCGATACCAATAGCGCGCGTTGCCGAAATCTCCTTCCACGATGTGCACGATGCCGTGCGCCCAGCATCCGAACTTGGTCTCGTCCTGTTGCACGATAGAGTGCGCTTTCTCCCACTCGCCTTTTTTGAGATGACGTATCGCGGTTCCAAGTGCCATGGCCTCCCCCTATGCAATCAGATAACCCCCATCGACCGGCAGGATCACGCCGGTAACGAACGCCGCGGCGGGCGAACACAGAAAAACGGTCGCCGCCGCGACATCGTCCGGCTCGCCCCACCGCCCGATCGGTGTCCGTCCCAGGATCGCGCCGCTTTTCTGCGGGTCATCCCGCACGATGCGGGTGAGCGGCGTTGCGATCCAGCCCGGCGCAATCGCATTGACGCGAATCTTGTCCGCCGCGTAGGCGACCGCCAGCGCCTTGGTCAATTGCGCGATGCCACCCTTGCTTGCAGTGTAGCCGGGCGCGTGCCCCCCGCCGAAGAAAGCATACATCG
>DASZZK010000207.1:0-2564 GCA_035544975.1 Casimicrobiaceae bacterium
GAAAACGGGGCCCATGACCACATACGCTTTTTCATCGACCGCCTTCTGAGCGAGAGCTTTGGCGGTCTGCGGCGCCGATTGCGTGTCCATCGACGTGTACTGAATCTTGCGGCCGAGAATCCCGCCCGCGGCGTTGATTTCTTTCACCGCCAGCTTGACGCCGTTGTCGAAATTGGTGCCCGCGGTGGCGCCGGTTCCAGAGAGCTCCACCAGACCAACGATCGGCACCGGGCCTTGCTGGGCGAAAGCGCCGGTTGCGACACCAAGCCCAAAAAGGCCCGCGACGATCAGATTGAGTTTTTTCATGATTCCTCCTCCAGTAAAAATGGTGTTACGAAAGAGACTTTAGAAAGTGGAGTGCTGGCGCCCAACTCCGGAATGGCTGCGCTCTACGGGCAACGCATGACGATGCCGACACCGTACTCCTCCTGTTAGTTTTTGGGCGATTAACGCACACTTGTTCGACTATCGAACCAGATTGTCTTCGCGATCGCTATCGCCGGTCAAGGGCGATTATCGAAAAATAGGGCGATTATCGACCGTATAAGCGATAACTCGAATCATTAACGTGCCGCGTGGGTCCACGTTGGAAGTCGCCTGTCCCGACACCGCCTACGCGTCGATCCGCTAAGACCGTCGTCCGGAACGTGCGAATGAGGTTCGGAAAGAGAAACCAAGTCGAGATCGAACCTGGAATGAATGCCGGAATGCTGATCGAGCCTTCGGTCCCACCGGACGTCGGTGCGTTTCGCCGTGGATTAAGCCAACGCAGCCGGCATTCACATCATGTACTTGGTATAGCCCCAGAGAAGAAGCACCGCTCCGGCGATGGACAGGAGCCAGCCGGCGGGATGCAACTTTCCATCGGGCGATCTCAGGAATAGATCGGCGATTACGCCTCCGACCACCGAGCCGCCAATACCCAGTCCGACGGTGAGCCAGAATCCAAGCGGAACCGCGGTGGGAAAAATCGAGCGGGCGAGGACGCCGACGATGAGTCCGACGACAATGGTTCCAATGATGCTCAGGATGCCCATGAAGAGTTCTCCCCAATCAACGACATCGTGCCGGTGCCCGACGCGCAAGCCGGCGATCGATCACCTGCCCCTGCCACTCGGCCTCAACCACGGCCAATCGCGTTGCCAGTGTGGTGGCTGTCAATGCATCCTAGCATAGCGTCGCCCCTCGCCAGCGAGGGTAAGCTTGGACGCTGTCCGTACGACCAAGTGCCGCCTATTTGTCATGGAGATGCTCATGCGCGCCACTCTTACGATCGTCGTCAGCGCGGCGGCACTGTTCTTTGCGTCGATCGCGGCGCACGCCGCCTGCGATGCGAAGAGTCCCGATCACCTCGTCGCCCTGATCGAGCTCTATACCTCGGAAGGATGCGATAGCTGCCCACCCGCGGACAACTGGCTGTCACGCATCGTCGGCGGAGACGGGGCGCGCCGCGCGGTTCCGATTGCGTTCCACGTCGACTACTGGGATCGGCTCGGATGGAAGGATCGCTTCGCCAGCGCGAAGTACACCGATCGCCAATATGAGCAGATGCGGCGCCAGCGGTCGACTTTCGTGTTCACGCCGCAGGTCATGTTGCAGGGGAGGGATTTCGGGCAATGGCGTGCAACGGCCGACCCGGCAGCGGCGATTGCGGCGGTCAACGCGCGCCGCCCGCGCGCAAATATCGAGTTGACGGTCGAGCCGCAAGGCGCGAACGCGATCGTCGACGTTCGCGTGCAAGTGCCGGACGTTCGCGACCGCAGTCGCGCCGTCGTTGCCGTCGCGCTGGTACAGAGCAAGCTTTCCAGCGACGTCAAGGCCGGCGAAAATGCCGGCAAGACACTCACGCATGATCACGTTGTGCGGCAATGGCACGCCGGGCCGGCGGCACTCGACGCGACGGGTGAAACACGGCAGCGGTTCATGTTTGCGATCCCCCGGGACGCGGGCCCAATGTCAATTGTCGCGTTCGCGGAAGACATGACCAGCGGAGAGGTGCTGCAGGCGCTTGCATTGCCGTTCTGCGCTCGCTCCTAGCGGCGCGAGCTACCCGGCGCGGGGCCCCGCGTAGCGGGATCGACGGGGAATTGCGAGTCGACGCTCGCGGCCGACACGCGACGCATCTCATTCATGAGCGGGTTGAGGAGGCCGCGGAGTTGTCGTAAGGCTCTGAAACGGGCGATGACGCCGGAATCGTGTTGCTTTCACGCGAAAATCGGCGCTTGCCGCAGGACCTGATTCCGGCACATGCTTTGATGTTGAGCGGGATCCCGATGAAGCTGGCCCTCTTAGCCGACATACACAGCAACCTGGAGGCGATCACCGCCTGCCTTGCTCATGCACAGGCGCTCGGGGCGGATCGCTACGCCTTTCTCGGAGACCTTGTCGGCTACGGGGCCGATCCGGTTGCCGTGCTCGACTTGATCGAACAGCACGCGGCGAACGGCGCAGTCGTGGTGCTCGGCAACCACGACGCGGCTGCGATCGGTCGTCCCGACGATACCCTGAACGACAACGCGCAGGCCGCCATTGCCTGGACCCAGACTCAGCTTGGCGAGCGTCAG
>DASZZK010000208.1:0-4480 GCA_035544975.1 Casimicrobiaceae bacterium
GCGTATCGCAGTATTTCCTGACAACGCTTAAGGAAGCGCCGGCCGAGGCCGAGCTCGCCAGCCATCGCCTGATGCTGCGCTCCGGCATGATCAGGCGGCTCGCCGCGGGCATTTATACGTGGCTCCCCCTGGGATTGCGCGTGTTGCGAAAAGTCGAGGCGGTCGTGCGGGAGGAGATGAATGCGGCAGGAGCGATCGAGCTTCTGATGCCGGTCGTGCAGCCTGCCGAGCTCTGGCAGGAATCCGGACGCTGGGACAAGTACGGTCCGGAGCTGCTGCGGCTTAAAGATCGTCACCAACGCGACTTCATCGTTCAGCCTACGTCGGAAGAGGTCATCACCGACATTGCACGCAAGGAGATCAAGAGCTACAAGCAGCTTCCGCTCAACCTCTATCATATCCAGACCAAGTTCCGCGATGAAGTGCGGCCGCGCTTCGGCGTGATGCGCTCGCGCGAGTTCATCATGAAGGACGCGTACTCGTTCGACGTCGACAAGGAAGCGATGCTCAAGTCGTACCAGTTCATGTACGACGCGTATGCACGAATCTTCACCCGCTTGGGCTTGAGCTTCCGGGCGGTTGCCGCGGACAACGGGCCGATCGGCGGCTTCGCATCGCACGAGTTTCAGGTGCTCGCGGAATCCGGCGAGGACGCCATCGCATGGTGCAAGGCCTCCGACTACGCGGCAAACGTCGAGTTGGCGGAGGCAGTCGCGCCGCACGCGCACCGCGCCGCGCCCGCCGAGCTCATGCAGAAAGTCGCCACGCCCGGCCTGGCGACTTGCGAACAGGTTGCGCACCTGCTGCATCTGCCGCTCGGGCGCACGGTGAAATGCATCATGCTCAACGCCGGCGGCAAGGTGCACATGCTGCTCATTCGCGGCGACCATAGCTTGAACGAAGTCAAAGCCGGCAAGGTACCCGGGCTTGCCGGCTTTCGCTGGGCTAGCGACAGCGAGATCGTTGCCGCCACCGGTTGCTCGCCCGGGTATCTCGGGCCGGTCGGCATCGATTCCGCCATGCCCTTGATCGTCGACAGAACGGTCGCGGTGATGAGCGATTTCATCTGCGGCGCCAACGAAGCGGATTATCACTTGCGTGGCGTCAATTTCGGCCGCGACTGTCGCGAGCCGGACATCGTGGCCGACATCCGCAACGTGGTGTCCGGCGACCCGTCGCCCGATGGCAAGGGCACGCTGGAGATCGTTCGCGGTATCGAAGTGGGCCACGTTTTCGCTCTGGGAAACGTCTATTCGAAGGCGATGGGCGCGAGCTTCCTCGACGCCGACGGTCAATCGCAGAACCTGGAAATGGGTTGCTACGGCATTGGCATTACTCGCATCGTCGCTGCGGCCATCGAGCAGAATTTCGACGATCGCGGCATCATCTGGCCGGCGCCGCTTGCGCCCTTCGCCGTTGCCATCGCGCCCATTGCATTTGATCGCAACGAAGCGGTGCGCAACGCCTCGATCGCACTTTACGACGAGCTGAGCGCGGCCGGCCTCGAGGTCCTGCTCGACGATCGCGGGGAGCGTCCGGGGGTCATGTTCGCCGATCTCGAATTGATCGGAATCCCACACCGCATCACCGTTGGCGAGCGGGGACTGAAGGAAGGCAAGGTTGAATACCAGTCGCGGCGCGATAGCGCGACGACCGCGATCCCCATCTCTGAAATCGCAGCGCTGGTCCGTGCCAAACTGCAGAGTTGACGCGATGAACGAGACACTTTCGATGCGGAGAATCCTGAGCCTGATGGGCGCGATCGCGCTCGTGCTCGTTTCCCTGCCAGCGCGCGCGGGAAATCAGGTCGAGGAGGCGCTCGCGTCCAACGTCCAGAATTCGCTGCATCGCTCGGTCAGCGACTATCCTGCGCCTCGCCTCGTCTTCCCCACCGACGTCGAAGGGTGGGCGTGGCTGGCTGACATGTCGTCGCGTCTGGCGTCGAAAATGCCGGACTGGCCCACACGCCGCGACTTCCTGATCACCGTTCAATACGAGGCGACCCGCGCCGGGCTCGACCCTCAGCTCGTGCTCGGGCTCATCCAACACGAAAGCAACTTTCGCAAATACGCCGTCTCCAGCGCCGGCGCGCGCGGCTTCATGCAGGTCATGCCGTTCTGGGTACGGCAGATCGGCAACAGCGGCCACGATCTGTTTACGCTGCGCACCAATCTCCGCTACGGCTGCACTATCCTTCGCTATTACCTCGAGATCGAGCAGGGCGATCTTTACCGTGCGCTCGGCCGCTATAACGGCAGTCTCGGACGCGGCGAGTACCCCAATGCGGTGCTCGCGTCGATGAACCGCTACTGGCGCTGGACGCCTGCTCTTCCGGCAGTAGCCGCGTCGAGCCGGGTCACGGCGGAATCAAAACCCTGAATTGAGCGTCGAGCTGCGCTATCGCGGCCGGTTCGCGCCGTCTCCGACCGGCCCGCTGCATTTCGGTTCGCTAGTTGCGGCGATGGCGAGCTGGTGCGATGCGGTCGCATCCAAAGGCGATTGGCTGGTGCGCATCGAGGACGTCGACCAGACGCGCAGCCGTCCCGGTGCAAGCGACGCCATTCTCGCCACGCTCGAGACGTACGGCTTCGAGTGGGATGGCCCCGTTGTGCGACAAAGCGAGCGCGGCGCGCTGTACGCGGCGGCGCTGGACGATTTGATTCGCCGTCGCATGGCGTTCGCTTGCGCGTGCACACGCAGGGAGCTGGAACTTGCGGCACCGGGCAAGAGCGGCGAGCGGATCTATCCTGGCACGTGTCGGCACGGCCTACCGGAAGGTCGCGAAGGCCGCTCCTGGCGCGTCGCGGTCGCCGATGAAATCGTGCGCTTTGATGACCGCTTGCAAGGCATGCAGGAACAGCAGCTGACGCGCGATGTGGGCGACTTCGTGCTCAAGCGCGCCGACGGACTTTTCGCCTACCAGCTCGCCGTCGTCGTCGACGACAGCTTGCAAGGGATCACCCACGTGGTGCGCGGTGCGGACCTTCTGCTATCGACCCCTCGCCAGATCTGGCTGCAGCGGCTACTGGGATTTGCAACACCGTCGTACCTTCATCACCCGATCGCGCTCGACGCACGCGGCAGGAAATTGTCAAAACAGGCAGGTGCGAAAGCGCTGAACGCACATCCGCTTGCGCAACTGCGCGGGGCGTGGGCGTTTCTCGACCAGGCAGAGCCGCCTTCACCGCCGGCGTCGGTGGGCGAATTCTGGCGCTGGGCGCATGTCGCGTGGGACACCCGGAGATTGCCACCGGTCGTCATGCTGCCCGCACCCGGTTCAAACTCGTGAACGCGGAGCACACGGTATAATTCCGTCTCCGCCGGCGCGCTTGGCTTTGAGCTCCGCTTCGAGCTCCCCCCCCCGCCGTCTCCGTCGAGCACCGCCTATCTCCATGACAACTCTCGTCGTCGTCCGCAAGAACAATGAAGTTGCCATCGCCGCCGATTCGCTGACCACGTTCGGCGACACGCGGCTGTCGGCGCAATTCGACAGCACCTACGACAAGATCGTCCATCACAAGGGCACTTATATCGGCTTGTGCGGAAGCGCTGCGCATCAGCTCGTCTTCGAGAGCCTTCTTGCCAAACACGAGGATTTCGATTTCTCGACCAAGCGCGCCATTTTCGAAACCTTTCGCAAGCTTCATCCGATCCTCAAAGAGCAGCATTTCCTGAATCCCAAAGAGGAAGAGGATGACCCCTACGAATCGACCCAGGTGACGGCATTGATCGCCAACGCGAGCGGCATCTTCGGCGTCTACTCGATGCGGGAAGTATTCGAATATACGAAGTTCTGGGCGGTCGGCACCGGCCGCGAGTTTGCGCTCGGAGCAATGCACAGTCAGTACCAGCGCATGCGCAACGCCACGGCGGTGGCGACCGCCGGAATCGACGCCGGAGCGATGTTCGACAAAAACTCCGCGCTGCCGATGACGCTTTACATGCTGCCGTTGAAGTGAGCGTCTATCAACCGCCTTCGTTCGTACCGCGCGACGCCGCGGCGATGGAGCGCGTGATCCGGGACTACCCGTTCGCAACGTTGGTCACGGCGCGCGCACCGGAGCCGCAGATCAGCCATCTCCCGCTCTTGTTTCACTCAGCGCCGGAACCCAACGGCGTGCTCATTGGCCACATGGCGCGCGCCAACCCACATTGGCGGCAGTTCGCCGACGGTCCGACCATGGCTCTGTTCCATGGCCCCCATGCGTACGTGTCTCCGTCGTGGTACGCCGAGCCTGAAAAAGCGGTCCCGACCTGGAACTACGCAGTCGTTCACGTCCATGCTCGCGTCGAGCTGGTGGAGGATCGTGCGGCCACGCTCGCCATCCTGCACGAAATGATCGAGCGCTTCGAATCGGGTCGTGCCGCACCGTGGCGGTTGCAGCTCGAGGACCGGGAGCTCGAGGCGATGGTCAGCGCGATCGTGGCCTTCCGGCTGCTGATCGAGCGGGTGGATACCAAGCTCAAGCTGTCGCAGAAT
>DASZZK010000209.1:0-8675 GCA_035544975.1 Casimicrobiaceae bacterium
GTCAAGGACAGCGGGAAGCTTCTTCCCGGTCACGGTGGAGTTCTCGACCGCATCGATGCCTTGATGGCAGCGCTTCCGCCGGCGGCGCTGATCGCGCACTACCTTATTCGTTGATGAGCTCGAGCACCATCCAAAAAAGGATCGCCCCCATTGGCTCGCGCTTTTGCCTTCCGGTCGCTGCGATGCGGGGTCTGAACGCTCGGCAGCTGCAACATCTTCCAGCGTGATCGACATGATCCAGAAATTGCTGGCTTTTATCGTCACGCTTGGCGTTCTGGTGGTGTTTCACGAGCTTGGCCATTACCTCGTCGCGCGGCTGGCGGGCGTCAAGGTGCTGCGATTTTCGGTCGGCTTCGGTCGCATCGTGTGGTCCCGCCGCTTCGGGCCCGACGGCACCGAGTGGGCGCTGTCGGCGATTCCGCTGGGCGGTTATGTCAAGATGGTCGACGAACGCGAAGCCGACGTGCTTCCCGCCGATCTGCCGCGCGCCTTCAACCGGCAGAGCGTCTGGCGCCGGATCGCGATCGTCGCCGCCGGCCCGATCGCGAACCTGCTGCTTGCGGTGCTGCTCTTCGCCGGGACCTATATCGCCGGCGTGCCCGGGCAGCGTCCGCTGCTGGCGCCGCCGCCCGCGACATCACCGGCGGCTCACGCGGGAGTAGCAGGAGGGGATCTTGTTACCGCGCTGGATGGCGAGCCCGTCGCCTCATGGCAGGACCTGCGCTGGCGATTGCTCAAGGCCTCCGGCAGCAGCAGCGCTCGCGTCGAGGTGAAGCGCGACGACGGTTCGACGGCGACATTGCTGCTGCCGCTCGGCGCGCTGACGCCCGGCGATTGGGAAGCGAATTTCATGGCCACGCTGGGGTTGCGGGCCGATCTCGGGTCGCCGGTCGTGAACGAGGTGCTGCCCGGAAAGCCGGCGGCAAACGCAGGGCTCCGCCCTGGCGACGCGATTGTTGCCATCAACGGTTCAACGGTGCGCTCGCCCGCGGACGCCGCGGCGATTACCAATGCGCATCCTGGCGAGCGAGTCAAATTTACGCTGCGGCGGGATGGCGCCGAGCTCGAGAGCGATTTGACGCCGGAGCCGACCGAGCAAAACGGCCGTCGTGTCGGCATCGCCGGCATGCGGCTTGGCGTCGAACCGGCCGCCGCGGAGCGCGTTTCCATCATCATTCGTTACGGGGTCGGCGAGGCGCTGGTGCAAGGCGCGCGCAAGACCTGGGATTTGTCGGTGTTCACGCTGAAGATGCTCGGCCGCATACTCACCGGCGACGCGTCGCTGAAGAACATCAGCGGTCCGCTGACCATGGCCGACTTTGCCGGGCAGTCAGTGCAGGCAGGCGCGTTGACATTCATTGGCTATCTCGCGCTGATCAGCATCAGCCTCGGCGTGCTCAATCTGCTGCCCGTGCCCTTACTCGATGGCGGTCACTTGATGTATTATCTTGCCGAGATTATCAAAGGCAGTCCCGTTTCCGACCGCGTCCTCGAGGTCGGCCAGCGCATCGGCATGGCCGTGCTGGCGATGCTGATGGCTCTAGCGCTTTTCAATGATATTTCCCGACTCTTCTGACCGCTCCCCGCGCGGGGCACCTTCGCGCACACGCGTAAAGTTCCTGACCTCGCTGGCAGGCGCTGCGGCGCTGCTCGCGCTGTCGTTGTCGACTGCCGTGCTGGCCTTCGATCCGTTTACCGTCAAGGATATCCGCGTCGAAGGCGTGCAGCGCACCGATGCGGGAACCGTGTTCAGCTACCTTCCGATCAAGGTCGGCGATCGCGTCGACGATGAAAAGGCGTCGGCAGCGGTCAAGGCGCTGTACGCCACCGGTTTCTTTCGCGACGTGCGTCTCGAGGCGGAAGATGGTGTGCTCGTGGTCATCGTGCAGGAGCGGCCGACGATCAGCCAGATCGACATCGTCGGCACCAAGGAGTTCGACAAGGACACGCTGAAAAAGGCGCTCAAGGACATCGGCATCGCAGAATCGCGCATCTTCGATCGCTCCGCGCTGGATCGCGCCGAGCAGGAATTCAAGCGGCAGTACATCAATCGCGGCTATTACGCGATGAAAGTCACCACTACCGCGACGCCGCAGGAGCGCAACCGCGTGGCGGTCAATTTTACGGTGGAGGAAGGCGATGTCGCCAAGATCGCCAATATCAATATCGTCGGCGCACAGGTATTTTCCGAAAAAACGCTGATCAGCGAGATGCAGCTCTCGACACCCGGTTGGCTCACCTGGTACACCAAGAACGACCAGTATTCAAAGCAGAAACTGCAAGCCGACCTGGAGACGCTGCGCAGCTACTACACCAACCGCGGATATCTCGAGTTCACGGTCGACTCGACGCAGGTGTCGATCACTCCGGACAAGGAAGACATCTACATCACCGTCAACATCACCGAAGGTCCGAGATACACTTTCTCGGACGTGCGCCTGGCCGGGGAGCTGCTGCTGCCGGAAGATGAGCTGCGGCGGCTGATTACGGTCAAGCCCGGAGACGTCTATTCACGCGAAAAACTGACCCAGTCGGCGAAGGCCGTGTCGGACCGATTGGGCAGCGACGGCTACGCATTCGCGAACGTCAACGCAGTGCCGGAGGTCGATCGGGCCAACCGGATGGCCGCGTTCACGTTCTACATCGATCCGGGCCGGCGGGTGTACATACGGCGCATCAACATCAGCGGCAACGTGCGAACGCGCGACGAGGTGATCCGACGCGAGTTGCGCCAGCTCGAGGGCGCATGGTACGACGCGACGCGGATCGACCGTTCCAAGGTCCGCGTCGTCAGGCTGAATTATTTCGAGGACGTCAACATCGAAACGCCGGCCGTTCCCGGCAGCCCCGACCAGGTCGATCTCGACGTGACGGTGACCGAGAAGTCGACCGGCAACCTTCTCGCGGGTGTCGGATACTCCAGCGCCGACGGCGTCATTCTTTCCGGTTCGATCTCGCAGAACAACGTCTTCGGCAGCGGCAATTCGGTGTCCGCATCGATCAATACCAGCAGGGTCAATCGCACCATCGCGCTGACTTTCATCGAGCCGTACTGGACCGCCGACGGGATCTCACGCGCGATCGAGATCTACGACAAGAGCGTCGATCCGTCGTCGCTGCCGATCGCCCAATACTCGTCGACGACTCTTGGCGGCGCGCTCGGTTTCGGTGTTCCGATCACCGAGACCGATACCATCAACATCGGAGGGCGCTACGAGCATACGACCCTGCATCTGTTCGACAACAGCCCGCCGGTGTATCTTGACTTCGTCCGCCAATTCGGCTTCGTGACCAACACCTATATTCTCACCACCGGCTGGGCCCGCGACACACGCGACAGCACCCTCTTTCCGACCAAGGGCTTGCTGCAAAGCGCCTATGGCGAGCTGGGACTGCCGTTCGGCAGCCTGCAGTATTACAAGGCCAACTATCTTATTCAGTGGTTTACGCCAATGCCGCTCGGCTCGGTGCTGATGCTGCGTGGAGACTTTGGCTACGGTGGCGGACTGAGGGACAGAACGCTGCCCTTCTTCAAGGCGTATTATGGCGGTGGCGTTGGCTCGGTGCGAGGCTACGAAACATCTTCGCTCGGCCCGCAGGACGCGCAGGGAAACTCCATCGGCGGCAGGCGCAAGATCGTCAGTAATGTAGAGCTGTTTTTTCCGCTGCCGGGCACGAAGCCGGGAGATCAATCGACGCGTCTGTCGGTGTTTGCGGATGCAGGTCAGATTCACGATGCCGGATTTCAGCCGGGACTCGAATCGTTCCGGTTTTCCGTGGGCGTCGGGCTGGCTTGGAACTCGCCGGTCGGTCCGTTGAAATTCAGCTATGGTGTTCCGATCAACAAGAAGGTAAGCGACAAGGTGCAGCACTTCCAGTTTCAGGTGGGTACGGTATTTTAGGGTACGCCACGCGGCAGGAGAAATGGTGAAACACTTCAGACACGAGTTTGTTATTCGCGCCGGTGCTGCGCTGTTCATCGCGTCGCTCGCAGCGCCCGGATTTGCACAAGGCGCCGAATACAAGATGGGCTTCGTCAATGGCGAGCGTTTGTTCCGCGAGGCAGCTCCGGCAAAGCGGGCACAGCAGAAAATCGAAAAGGAATTCGCCGCCCGGGATGCGGAGATTCAGAAGCTTTCCAAGCAGGTGCGCGACATGCAGGCGCTGCTGGAAAAGGATGGCGTGACGATGTCGGAAGGCGACCGTCGCGGCAAGGAACGCGATCTCGCCAACATGAGCCGCGATCTGCAGCGGATGCAAAGGGAGTTTCGCGAAGACCTCAATTTGCGCAAGAACGAAGAGTTGACTGCCGTGCAGGAGCGTGCGAACAAGGTCATTCAGCAAATCGCGATCGACGAGAAATTTGACTTGATCATCCAGGAGCCGGTCATCTATGCCAGTCCGCGCATCGACATCACCGACCGGGTGGTCAAGGCGCTCGCCGACAAGTAAAGCGGGCGCAGACTGCGCCGCGGCGTGAGCGCATGGAAAAGGATAAGAGTCGTCACGCCACCGGCATAGCGCTGCGCGAACTGGCCGAACGCTGCGGCGCGGAGCTGGCCGGCGACGGCGAGCTGATGATCTTTCGGGTTGCGAGGCTCGAAGACGCCGACGCAGGATCGATTACCTTTCTCTCCAACAACCGATACCGCGCGCAGCTCGCGTCGACGCGTGCTGGCGCGGTCATCGTTGCCCCTCGCGATGCCCAAGCCACGCCGTTGCCAAAGCTGGTGACGAGCAATCCCTATGCTGTCTATGCGCGCGTCGCGTCGATTTTCCATCCGCCGACAGTCGCCTTACCGGGGGTCCATCCCACAGCCATCATTGCCGCAACGGCGAAGGTCGCCACGAGCGCAATGGTCGGCCCCTACGTCGTCATCGGTCATCGCGTCTCCATCGGCGAGCGCGCCCAGATCCATGCGGGTTGCACGGTGGGCGATGGCTGCTCGGTAGGGGAAGACGTGACGTTGTATCCGCGCGTGGTCCTCTACGCGAACTCGGTGTTAGGCCCGCGCACCATTGTCCACAGCGGGGCGGTGATCGGTGCCGACGGCTTCGGCATGGCCGAGCAGGATGGACGCTGGCTCAAGGTGCCTCAGGTGGGAAGGGTGGTGATCGGAGCGGACGTCGAGGTTGGCGCCAATACGACCATCGACCGTGGCGCGTTGGGCGACACCGTGGTGGAGGACGACGTCAAGCTCGACAACCAGATCCAGATCGGCCATAACTGCCGCATCGGTGCCCACACCGCCATAGCCGGATGCACCGGGATTGCCGGCAGCACCACGATCGGCCGCAATTGCAAGATCGGTGGCGCAGCGATGATCATCGGACACCTGGACATTGCCGATGGGACCACGATTTCGGCATCGACCGGCGTGTTCGAGTCGATACGTACGGCGGGTGTCTATACTTCGGCGTTTCCCGCGCTGCCGCATCGCGAATGGCAATATGTGGCGTCGGTTCTGCGCCGGCTGCGCGACTTTGCCACACGGGTCCGGGCGCTCGAACGGGTGCTAAAAAATAAGTCGGGCGAAAAGGGGGAGTGACCATGGCGGTGATGGATATCAAGGAGATCATGGCTTGCCTGGCGCATCGGCCGCCTTTTCTTTTCGTCGATAAAGTCATCGAGTGCACCCCGGGCAAGCACATCAAAGCCATCAAGAACGTCACCATCAACGAACCGTTTTTCGAAGGGCATTTTCCCGGCTACCCGGTGATGCCGGGAGTGCTGATCATCGAGGCGCTGGCTCAGGTATCGGTGATCCTGGTCTATCAGACGCTGGGGCGCAGACCCGACAACAAGTCGCTCATCTTTTTCGCCGGCATCGACAACGCGCGGTTCAAGCGCCAGGTATTTCCCGGCGACCAGCTGGTGCTCGAGGCAACGGAGCTGCGCCTGGTCCGTGGCGTCGGCAAGTTCGCGGTGCGGGCGAGCGTCGGCGACGCGCTGGTCGCCGAAGCGGAGCTGCTTGCCGCGCTGCGCGACTTCTGATGCCCGGCGTTCATCCCACTGCCATCGTCACCGCCGGCGCGAGCCTTGGCGCCGGCGTCGAGATCGGGCCCTATTCGGTGGTCGGCGCTGGCGTGAGTGTGGGGGAGGGCACGACGATCGGGGCACATGTGCTTATCGCCGGGCAAACCACGATTGGCCGCAACAACCGCCTGTTTCCTTTTTCGTCGATCGGTGATATTCCTCAGGACAGGAAATACGACGGCGCCGTGACGCGCACTGTCATCGGCGATGAGAACGTCATCCGCGAGTTCGTGTCCATCAACGCCGGCACCGCCCAGGATCGCGGCGTCACTACCATCGGCGACGGGAACTGGTTGCTGGCCTATTCGCATATCGCGCACGACTGCGTGGTCGGCAACGGAACGACTTTTTCGAACAACGCGCAACTTGCCGGTCACGTGGTCATCGAGGATTACGCGGTGCTCGGCGGGTTCGTCGGCGTACATCAGTTCTGCCGCGTTGGCGCCCACGCGATGGTCGCTGCGGGCTCGATCGTGCTGCAGGATGTCCCGCCTTTCGTGACCGCGGCGGGTTATCCGGCCAAGCCTAGGGGCACCAACAGCGAGGGCCTGCGCCGCCGAGGATTCTCGGCCGCCGACATCGGCGCCATCAAGCGCGCATACAGGATCTTGTATCGCAGCCGGCTCGCGCTGAACGAAGCACTCGAGCAAATCTCCGCCGAGGCGCATCAGGTGCCGGCGCTCGGGCTGCTCGCCGCATTTCTGCAAAGCCCCGGTCGCGGGATCATCCGTTGAGGGCCAGGCGGTAATGGTCGCAGAGAGCGCGTCGAGGCCGGTCACGATCGGCATCGTCGCCGGAGAAGCATCTGGCGATGCGCTGGGCGCGGAGCTGATAGACGCTGTGCGCCAACGCATTCCCGGCGTGCGCTTTGCCGGCATCGGCGGGCCGCGCATGGAAAGTGCCGGCTGCGCGATCTGGTATCCGATGTCCAGGCTCGCGCTTCGCGGCTACGCCGAAGTGCTGACCCATCTGCCGGAGCTGATACGCGTCCGGCGCGACGTTTATCGCCGCCTGCGCTCGAATCATGCGTCGCTGTTCATCGGTGTCGATGCGCCCGACTTCAACCTCGGCCTGGAAGCGCGCCTCAAAGGCGACGGCGTGCGCACGATTCACTATGTCAGTCCGTCGGTCTGGGCCTGGCGGCGCAAACGCATCGACACCATCGCGCGATCGGCCGATCGCCTGCTGGCGCTTTTCCCGTTCGAGCCGCCGCTCTACGAGGCGGCCGGCATTCAGGTGACCTTCGTCGGCCATCCGCTGGCCGCGGATGCCGCCAACGCGTCCACCCGGCGCGAGACGCGAGAGCTGCTGAAGCTCGAGCTCTCCCGGCCGGTCTTCGCGCTGCTGCCAGGAAGCCGCCGTTCCGAGCTCGAGATGCATACCGAGCTGCTTTTGAGGACGGCCGCGGAGATTTTCGATTCGCAACCCGAGGCCAGGTTCGTCGTGCCGCTGATCAGCCGCGAAACGCGCGAATATTTCGAAGGTGTCCAATATCGGCTCAAGCTGGAAGCGCTGCCGATGAAACTGCTGTACGGACACGCGGATCATGCGCTGCGCGCGGCGGACGTCGGCATCGTCGCCTCGGGCACGGCAACGCTCGAAGCTGCGATGGCGCGCTGTCCGCACCTGGTGTTCTACCGCGTCAATCCGATTACCGCCGGCATCGTCGCCCGCAAGCTCCTCCTTCCCTATGTTGGTTTGCCGAACGTGTTTGCGGGACGCTTCGTCGTCGCCGAATTCCTCCAGGACGCGGCAACCGCTGCCAATCTCGCCCGTGCGGCGCTCAACCTGTACGACGACACGGTGACCCGGCGCAGACTCGAAGCGCTGTTCGCGGGCATGGCCGCCGAGCTCGCGGCGGACACCTCGACCATCGCCGCCGACGCGGTGGCGGCCGAGCTGCGAGTGGCGGGGGTAGCGTGCTGATTGCCGGCGTCGACGAGGCCGGCCGTGGCCCGCTTGCCGGACCGGTGGTCGCTGCCGCGGTGATTCTCAATGACGCACGGAGAATAAAGGGGCTGCGTGACTCCAAGCTGCTGACCCCCCAAGCACGCGAAGAGTTGGCGCTGGAGATCCGTTCGCGCGCGATCGCCTGGGCGGTCGCCGAAAGCGATGTCGGCGAGATCGACACCATCAACATATTACAGGCGACGCTGCTGGCAATGCGGCGCGCGATCGAGGGCCTTAGCACGGCGCCCGAGGTCGTCTGGATCGACGGCCTGCATTGCCCGCATAGCGCTTATCCGATGCGGGCCATCGTCGACGGCGATCGCTTGGTGGCGGCTATCGCCGCCGCATCGATTCTCGCCAAGACGACGCGCGACGCGCTCCTGGTCGAGCTCGACCGCAGCTACCCCCTATACGGCTTTGCGCGGCACAAGGGCTACTCGACGCCCGAACATCTCGCAGCGCTCGCCACGCACGGCCCATGCGCGGCGCATCGACGAACCTTCGGTCCGGTGATGCAGATTCGATTCGTTTTCTAAAGAATTGGCATCGACCATGGCCAAGCGACCCGAGGCACTCTTGTTCGATGTTTTCGGTACGGTCGTCGATTGGCGTGGGAGCATCATCCGCGAGTTGAGGCGAGTCGGCCGCCGGCATGGCGTGCGAGCTGACTGGGGCGCGTTTGCGGATG
>DASZZK010000210.1:0-12970 GCA_035544975.1 Casimicrobiaceae bacterium
AGGACGTGCCGCGGACAAGCGGCCGCTCGCCATGACCGCAATCCGGTCGCAGATTTCGAGCAGCTCGTCGAGCTCTTCGGACACCACCAGGACCGCGACGCCTTCATCACGTAAATCGATCAGCGCCTGCCGGATCTGCGCCGATGCGCCGACGTCGACGCCCCAGGTCGGCTGCGCCGCGATCATTGCCCGAGGGCCCTGCAGCATTTCGCGGCCAACGACGAACTTTTGCAGGTTGCCTCCGGAAAGACTGCGCGCGATCGTCTCCGGTCCGGTTGCCTTGACGTTGAACCTTTCGATGACGGCGGTGGCGTACGCGCGCATCGCGCCGGTCCGGATGGTGCCGCGGTGGGTGAGCTCCTGGCGCCATGCCGTCAGCAGCGCATTGTCAGCGAGCGACATTTCCGGAACCGCGCCGCGTCCCAGTCGTTCTTCGGGAACGAAGGCGAGACCCAGCGCGCGCCGCTCGCCTGCGTCGAGGCAACCGGCCGGCGTGCCGTTGACGACGACGGCACCGGCATCCTCGACAGTGCGCTCGCCCGACAGCGCCGCCAGAAGTTCTTTCTGGCCGTTGCCCGAGACGCCCGCGATGCCCACAATTTCACCGCCCCGCACCGAAAGTTCGATATCGACGAGATCGGTGCCGAAAGGATCCTCCGCCGCAAGCGAGAGATGGCGAACGCCGAGACCGCCGTCACCGCGGGTAGTGGCGGCTCGATGATGGGGGTGCGGAAGCTCGCCGCCTATCATCATCTTCGCCAGACTTGACGACGTTTCCTGACGCGGGTCGCAGCTGCCCGTGACCCTCCCCGCGCGAAGCACGGTCGCGCGAGTGCAAAGGGCCAGGATCTCGTCGAGCTTGTGGCTGATATAGAGAATGCTGCAGCCTTCCGCGGCAAGGCGTCGCAGCGTTTGGAAAAACTTCGCCGTCGCCTGCGGCGTGAGCACCGAGGTCGGCTCGTCGAGAATAAGCAGTGTCGGCTCCTGCAGAAGGCAGCGCACGATCTCGACCCGCTGCCTTTCGCCGGCCGACATGGTGTGTATGTGACGGCGCGGATCGAGAGGCAGGCCGTATCGTCCCGACACGTCGCCAATGCGCTCCTCGAGCCCGGCCGTATTCGAGCCGGGTCCGAGCGCGAGCTCGATGTTCTCGGCGACGGTAAGCGTCTCGAACAGCGAGAAATGCTGGAACACCATGCCGATGCCAAGTGAGCGCGCCTGCGCGGGATTGGCGATCTTCACAGGGCTGCCGTTCCAGCGAATCGAGCCGGCATCGGGCTTGACGATGCCGCAGATTATTTTCATCAGCGTCGACTTGCCCGCGCCGTTCTCGCCGAGCACTGCGTGAATCTCGCCGGGCAGCACGGTCAGATCGATCGCGTCGTTGGCGATGACCGAAGGATAGGCTTTGCTGATCGCGGAAAGCTCGAGGCGGGGCACGGCGACACGCATGCCGAGATTATGCCGGGATTGCGCCGCACCGGCGGCGCCCATCAGCCAAGCCGCCACCGGGCCGCTCAACTGGATCGGCTGCGAGGGCGCATGGGGCCCGCCTCCGGGGCCCCATGCTGCAGCTTGTTTCAATCGCGCGGCGCGGATCGCGCCGCGGGTTTTTTCTATCGCTTGCTTGCGGCCCGGGAAACGTCGGCGATCAGCTTGTCGGCACCCTTGCTGCGCGCCGACATGCGCACCAGGATATCGGGCGCACTGACCGGTTTCCCATAGAAGCCCTCGTTCCAATCCTTCGACACGGTGACGACCGTGCCGTCGAGATTGATGCCGCCGTAGATGCCCTTGGCGCGGCTGTACGAAACGAGGTCGGTCACCACGTCCGCCTTGGCGCCGGCGCCCACGGGTCCCGCGGCAACGCTGGCGTCAGGACCGAGCTTGACCGAATCCGAAAGCAGCGAGTTCAGCGCCTTGTCGGTCATGACCAGGGTCAGCATTTCGGAAACCGCGACGCCTGCCTGAAAGCCAACGCTCGCCGTGGCCATGGTGTAAAACGCCGGGCCGACCCATTTGCCGGACTTGGCGTCGCGCGCGACCAGAACGGCGCGGCCGCCCGAGCCGCCGAAGATAAAGCCGGCTTTGACAACTTCCGGCGCGATCAGCACACCCTTGGCGCGGCCGATGTTTTGCTGCAGCCAAGCCATGTCGGCGTCGCGCATGAATTTCTGGAACGTCGCGTCCGCGGCGTTGACCAGCTTTTGCTGTTCGGATTGCGCAAGCGCCGCGCCCGCGCTCGTGGCGAGAAACAGCGCCAGCAGCCCCCGCAGCGCTGACGTGAGAAAGCGGTGTGACATGATCTCTCCTCTGATAGTCGGAAAGCCGACTCGTGTATCCATTATATTCCTTGCCATTTGAGGGTGGCGACCGGCGACACCGATGGTATAGTCGCGACGACACTTCAGCCCCGGAGGGGTGATGCCGCTCGACGCGGTACTGCTGTCGCGACTTCAGTTCTTCTGGGTGATCGCGATGCACATTCTCCTTCCGGCGTTCACCGTCGGTCTCGCCTGGTACATCGCGGTGCTGGAGGGTCTTAACTTTACGACCGGGCGCCCGGTCTATCTCCGACTCTCCCGATTCTGGCTCAAGATATTCGCGGTCTCGTTCGGCATGGGTGTGGTGTCGGGCATCGTCATGCCTTTTCAGTTCGGCACCAACTGGAGCCGGTTTTCCGACGCGACCGCCGACGTCACGGGGCCGCTAGTAGCGTACGAGGCCCTCACCGCTTTCTTCCTCGAGGCCGGTTTCCTCGGCGTGCTGCTCTTCGGGCGCGACCGCGTTCCGCCGTGGATGCATTTCTTCTCCGCGGTCATGGTTGCTGTCGGGACGCTTCTATCGACGTTCTGGATCATCGCCATGAACAGCTGGATGCAGACCCCGAGCGGACACATCATCGTCGGCGGCCGGTTCATTGCCGACGACTGGTTCGCGGTGATTTTCAACCCTTCGTTTCCGTACCGGCTGGTGCATACCGCGGTGGCGTTTTTCATCACCACGGCGCTGGTGGTTGCCGGCGTCGCGGCGTATCACCTGCGCGCCGGCCGCTTCCGCGAGGAGGGCACGACCATGCTCAAGATGGCGTTCGGCCTTCTGGCGCTGCTGGTGCCCTTGCAGATTTTTATCGGCGACCAGCATGGGCTCAACACCCGCGATTACCAACCCGTGAAACTGGCGGCCATCGAAGCCAACTGGAGCACGCAAAGCCGCATGCCGCTGTTGCTGTTCGCGTGGCCGGACGAAGAGGCCGAGAACAATCGATTCGAGCTCGGCATCCCGGCGCTGGGCTCGGTCATCCTCACGCATGATGCCGACGGCGTCGTTCGCGGCTTGAAAGACTGGAAACGCGAGGATCGTCCTCCGGTGGCGATACCTTTCTTCTCGTTTCGCCTCATGGTCGGGGTCGGACTGGCGATGCTGGCGCTGGTTATCTGTGGCGGATGGGTGTGGCGCCGCGGCCGGCTCGCGGACGCGCGCGGGTTTCATTTGTTGTGTGAGCTCGCGTCGCCGCTCGGCTTCGTGGCCGTCATCGCCGGATGGGTAACCACCGAAGTCGGCCGGCAGCCGTGGGTCGTCTACGGTCTGATGCGCACCAAGGATGCGGTCACGCCGTCGCTCACCGGCAGTGACGTGCTGATGTCGCTGACGGTGTATGTGATCGCATACATCGTGATCTTCGGTGCCGGCGGTTATTTCATGGGGCGCTTCCTGCGCGCCGGTCCCACCGATAGGCGCCCCGATGCGCAACGTCGCATTGGAACACCGGCCCGTCCGCTGTCGGCGGCGGAAGTCGACTAGACCACGCGATGAGCCTCGATCTCGTTCCGCTTTGGGCCGGCATTCTGGCGCTGGCGGTGTTCATGTATGTCCTGCTCGATGGCTTCGACCTGGGCGTGGGCATCCTGTCCGCATTTGCGCCCGACGAGGCGAGCCGCGACCTGATGATGGATTCGGTGGCGCCTGTCTGGGACGGCAACGAGACTTGGCTGGTATTCGGCGGTGTCGCGCTCTATTCCGCCTTTCCTCTCGCGTTCGCGATCATCATTCCGGCGGTGTACTTTCCGATCCTGATCATGCTGATCGGGCTTGTCTTTCGCGGTGTAGCGTTCGAATTTCGGCACATGTCGGGCCGGCGCGAGCTGTGGAACCGCTCGTTCCATTTCGGTTCGGTAGTGGCGACTTTCGCGCAAGGTCTGGTGCTCGGAACGTATGTTCAGGGCTTGCCCGTCGTTGGCCGCCAGTTCTCCGGCGGCAGCTTCGAATGGGCGACGCCATTTGCGTTGATGACCGGTGCGGGCCTGGTCGTCGGATACGGTCTGATCGGCGCGTGCTGGCTGGTGATGAAGACCGAAGGTGAGCTGCAGGCGTGGGCGCGCGAGAAAGCGATCCTGCTCGCGTTCGGCGTCGCCGCGTTCATCGCCATGGTCAGTGTCTGGACGCCGTTCCTGCAGCCGCAAATCTACCGGCGATGGTTCGCATGGCCGGAACTGCTGCTGCTCTCGCCGGTGCCGGTGATCACGCTGGGGCTGTTTGTCTGGTTGCTGCGATCGCTGCGCTCGAAGCGCGACGTGTCGCCATTCATTGCGGCGCTTGGCCTGTTCCTGATGTGCTACCTCGGACTCGGAATCAGCATCTGGCCGATGGTGGTGCCGTACACGGTAACGCTATGGGCGGCGGCGTCCTCGTCCAAATCACAGGCCTTCCTGCTGATCGGCACCTTGTTTCTGCTGCCGATCATTCTCATGTACACCGGATGGTCGTATTGGGTCTTCCGCGGCAAAGTCGGATCCGGGCAGGGGTATCACTAGCGGCGCGAGCCTCCCGGCGAGGGGCCCCGCGTAGCGGGGATCGACGGGGAATTGCGAGTAGCGGCGCGAGCCTCCCGGCGAGGGGCCCCGCGTAGCGGGGATCGACGGGGAATTGCGAGTCGACGCTCGCGGCCGACACGCGACGTCTCTCATTCACGAGCGGGTTGAGGAGGCCGCGGGCTCGAGCGAATCGTGATGCGCTGGATGCGCGAGGTGCTGATGCAACGCTGCGCGCGCCTACCGCCTATTAGGCACTCGCCGGCTGCGTGCTAGACTTCGCCGCTTCCGCAACACCGACACTCGACTGCCGAACGGAATTTCAAGGGCGCGTGGATTCCATCCAGAACCGAGCGGTGCCTCCGCAGGATAATGCCTTGTCTCGCGCAGACTGCTACACACGGGCGCTCGGCGAACCTTCCGAGTTGACGCAGTGAGCGCCGCCGCGGCGGCCCGGATGGCTCCCTCGCCGGCGGCGTCGCTTTCGTTAAGCGACGTCGACGGTAAGCGCGAGCTGCGCTTCGCCGGGAGGCTGGACGCGTACTCCATCGCCGGCGTCTGGCCCGACGCACGTGCGGCGCTCGATGCGGCGCCGGACCGGCCGGTGCTGATCGAAACCTCGCGCGTGGACTACTGCGATGGCGGTGGCATCGCGATGCTGGTCGATCTGCTGCGACAACCGCGTCGGCTGGAGGCGCAGGTCGCGGTGGTCGGTTTGAAGCCCGAGTTTCGGATCCTGCTCGATCAGTTCGATCCGGCCGCGCTGCGCGCGCTGCCCAAAGAACACGTCGAGCGGCTGCACACGGTCGAGGAAATCGGCCGCGCGGCCCTGATCGTCGGCCGCGATCTGCGCATGCAAATCGCCTTCATCGGCGAAACGGCCTCGGCGCTGTGGTTTGCAAGCACCCATCCGCATCGCATTCGCTGGAAGGACGTCTGGTACACCTGCGAACAGGTCGGCGTCAATGCGCTGCCGATCGTGGCGCTGATATCTTTTTTGCTGGGCATCATTCTCGCGTTCCAGTCCGCGGTGCCGATGCGGCAGTTCGGCGCCGAGATCTTTGTCGCGGACCTGGTCGGCCTGTCGATTCTGCGCGAGCTTGGGCCGCTGATGACGGCGATCCTGCTCGCCGGCCGGTCCGGCGCGGCCTTCGCCGCGGAAATTGGAACCATGAAGGTCAACGAGGAGCTCAACGCGCTGAGCACCATGGGCCTCGACCCGGTCCGCTTCCTGGTGGTCACGCGCATCATTGCTGCATTGCTGATGATGCCCTTGCTCTGCATCTTCGCCGACCTGATCGGCATCCTCGGCGGCGCGTTGACCATGATCAGCTTCAATATTCCGATCGGCGCTTTCCTGCACGAAGTCGACAGCCTGGTCGACGTCAAGGACCTGCTTGCCGGGCTGGCCAAGGCACCGGTGTTCGCGATCCTGATCGCCGGCATCGGCTGTCTGCGCGGGCTGCAAACGCAGACCGGCGCCAGCGCTGTCGGCATTTCCGCAACGCGCGCGGTCGTCTCTTCGATCATTCTGCTGGTCGTCGTCGACGGCATTTACGCGTTCGTCTACTATCTGCTCGACATCTGAAGCGCCGACACCATGCCCGCCGATCCCATCATCCGCGTCGAGCATTTCACTGCCGGTTACGAAGGCAACGTGCTGATGCGCGACATCAACTTCACCGTGAACCGGGGCGAGGTATTCGTCATTCTCGGCGGCTCGGGCAGCGGCAAGAGCACGCTCCTGAAGCACATGATCGGACTCTACGAGCCGATGGCCGGGGCGGTCTTTATCGACGGCGACGATATCGTCACCGCGGAAGGCGACGCGCGGCGCGCGATTCTCAAGAAAATCGGCGTCATGTACCAGAGCGGTGCGCTGTTTGGCTCGATGACACTGCGGGAAAATATCCGCCTGCCGCTCGAGGAATACACATCGCTCGACGACGATGCCATCGATCTCGTTTCGCAGATGAAGCTCAAGCTGGTCGGCCTCGACGCGTTCAGCGGCCACATGCCGTCCGAGATCAGCGGCGGCATGGCAAAGCGCGCGGCGATCGCGCGCGCGATGGCGCTGGATCCGATGATCCTGTTTCTCGACGAGCCGTCGGCGGGACTCGACCCGATTACCTCGGCCGAGCTCGACCTGCTCATCCTGCGCCTCGCAAAGAGCCTGCACATCACGTTTGTCATCGTGACCCACGAGCTCGCCAGTATCTACACCGTGGCAGACCGGGTCATCATGCTCGACAAGCGCACCAAGGGCATCATTGCAGAGGGAGATCCGAAGGTCCTGCGCGACACCAGCGACAATCCCTGGGTGCGTCAGTTCTTCCGGCGCGAAGCGTCCGCGGACACGATCGCGGAAGCGGCGTGATGCAATCGGTATCTTGCCGCGGCCCTCGCTCTTGCTCCTCGCCGAGTCGTCCGAGGGTGTCGTGCGGCGACAAGAGCGCCGTGGGTGACGCATGAGCGCCCAGGCCAATTTCTTCAAGCTTGGCTTGTTCGTGATCGGCGCGACGGTGGTGCTGATTCTTCTGCTCTTGATCCTCGGATCGGGACGGTGGTTTCAATCGAAGATTCCGATCGAGACCTATCTCAACGAATCGGCCCAGGGGGTCGAGGTCGGATCGAAGGTCAAGTATCGCGGAGTCGTCGTCGGTGAAGTGACCAAGATCGGCTTCACCTATACCAAGTATCAGCTCGATAAGCCGATGGCGGAACGGCTGCGCTATGTGATGATCGAGGCGCTCTTGCTGCCTCGCCTGATCGGAGGCCGCGCCGGCGGCGATATCACGCGTCCGGAAACGGCGCGAATCGAAATCGACAAGGGCCTGCGTGTGCGGCTTGCGCCGCAGGGCATCACCGGGACGAATTATCTCGAGATCGACTATGTCGACCCCAAGACCAATCCCGAGCTGCCGATTTCGTGGGAACCGGACAACCTTTATATTCCCAGCGCGCAATCGACGGTGACCCAATTCATCGGCACGGCGTCGGACATCCTGGCTCGGTTTCAGCGCCTCGACCTCGAAGGGATGCTCACCAATCTCAACCGGTTGCTGATCACCACCAATAACCGCATCGAAGCCGTCGACACCGACAAGCTGTCGCAGAACACGTCACGGGTCTTAAGCAAGCTCGAGACCAAGCTCGACCAGTTGCCGATGGATAAGATCGGCAAGGACGCGGCGGCGCTGATCGCGGATTTGCGGGTCACCAACCAGCGGCTCTCGGCGATCCTCGACGACCCGGCGATCAAGCGCCTGCCGGCGGACGCCGATGCGGCGGCGGTTGCGCTGAAGAAGGTGCTCGAGGACCCGAATTTCGCGAAGTCGCTCTCGCATCTTCAGAGCACTTTGTCGCGGCTCGATCGCGTCACCGGCGGCGGCGAGACCGACCTCAAGCGAACGCTCGATAACCTGCGCCAGATCACCGACAATCTCCGCGATCTGACCGAGAATGCCAAGCGCTATCCGTCACAACTGATTCTCGGCGCGCCGCCGCTGCCGGCAAAAGGCCTTCAACAATGAACCTGCCCGCTTCGTTTTCGCGTCGGCGCGCGTTGTCATCCGCGGCCGCGCTGTTGGTCGCCGGTTGCTCCCTCAAGGGGGCGGCACCGGTGAAATCGACCTACATTCTGGAGCCGCCCCGGCCGCCTGCTTCAACTGCAGCGCCGAAGGCGGCGACGCTGCGGGTTGGCGCGGTATCGGTTGCCGGCCCCTTCGCCAGCCGGTCGCTGGTCTATCGCGAAGGGGATCTGAAATTCGAAACTGATTTCTACGAGGAATTTCTGGTGGCGCCCGCGGCGATGGTCGGCGAGGCAACCGCGGCGTGGCTTTCCGGAGCGGGAATCTATCGGGCGGTGCTGCCGCCATCGAGCGCGCTCGACAGCGATTTCTCGCTCGAGAGCTTCGTCAGCGAGCTCTACTTCGACCTACGTGACCCGGCGCAGCCGGCGGCGGTGGTGACCATCAAGTATTTTCTGACCGACACCGCGGCCGGCGCCGGCGCCTTTGTCTGGACTGGGGAGCTCGGCTCGCGGGTCCAGGTGCCTTCGCGCTCGGCCGACGCACTGATTCGCGGGCTGAACGCGGCGCTGGGCAAGGTACTCGAGCAGCTCGCGACGGCACTTCGCACGGTGCCGGCCAAGTAGATCAAGTAGTCTTCTCGTCGCGTCCGGTCTGGGGGGCGATCATTGTGCGCGGCGCGCGACGAGATCGTGTTGATCCGATCCGGTCACCGTAACGCGAGCAAACTCACCCACGGTCAGCGCAGCGCCGTCGGTCACCGACACCACTCCATCGATTTCGGGCGCGTCGCCGGCGCCGCGCGCGATCGCCCGCACGCCGTCGATCGCATCGACCAGGACATCGATGGTGCGACCGACCTGCGCACGCAGGCGGCGGGCGCTGATCGCGGCCTGCGCCGTCATGAAACGCGCGCGGCGCTCTTCCTTGACCTCTTCGGGCAGCGCCCCCGGGAGCGCGTTGGCCGCGGCGCCATCGACCGGCGAATAGGCGAAGCAGCCGACGCGGTCGAGCTCGGCCTCACCGAGGAAGTCGAGCAGCCCTTCGAACTCGGCGTCGGTCTCGCCTGGAAAGCCGACGATGAACGTCGAACGTATGGTTAAGCACGGGCGTATTGCGCGCCAGGCGCGAATGCGCTCGAGCGTGTTCTCGGTATTCGCCGGACGCTTCATCAGCTTCAGGATGCGGCGGCTCGCGTGCTGGAACGGAACGTCGAGATACGGGACAACGCCGGTCGCCGCATTGGACATCAGCGGCACGACCTCGTCGACGTGCGGATAGGGGTAGACGTAGTGCAGGCGCACCCACGCGCCGTGCTCGTCCGCGAGCGCGCCGAGTGCTTCCACCAATTCAGTCATTCGTGTCTTCAGCGGCCGGCCGCGCCAGAAGCCGGTCCGGTATCGGACGTCGACGCCATAGGCGCTGGTGTCCTGGGAGACGACGAGCAATTCGCGGACCCCCGCCTTGAACAGATTCTCGGCCTCGTTCATGACATCTGCGAGCGGCCGGCTGACCAGATCGCCCCGCATCGACGGAATGATGCAGAAAGTGCAGCGGTGATTGCAGCCCTCGCTGATTTTCAGATAGGCGTAGTGCCGCGGCGTAAGCTTGATTCCCTGCGGCGGGAGCAGGTCGACGAAAGGGTCGTGCGGCCGCGGCAGGTGCGCATGAACGGCGTCCATGACCTCGCCCGCGGCGTGCGGCCCGGTGACCGCCAGCACCTTGGGATGTGCCGCACGCACAAACGCGCCGCCTTGCTTGGCACCGAGGCAGCCGGTGACGATAACCTTGCCGTTCTCGGCCAGCGCCTCGCCCACTGCGGCGAGCGATTCCTCGACCGCGGCGTCGATGAAGCCGCAGGTGTTGACGAGGACCAGGTCGGCGCCCTCATACGTCGGCGTGATGGCGTAGCCTTCGGCGCGCAGCCTGGTGAGAATCTGTTCGGAGTCGACCAGAGCTTTCGGGCATCCGAGCGAGACGAATCCCACCTTCGGCGCTGCTTCAGCGACGCGGGGTCGGGGCTGGATCTTGGCGATGGCCATGGGAGGGAATCGTGCGGTGCGAAAAAAAGCTGCGCTGCAATGCGGTTGCTGCGGTGCTTTCGAGCGTCAGCGCTTTTTTTCTTCCTCGGGTGACGGTTGCGCGCCCGCGGCGAAGTTGGGGAAAGGAAAAGAAGTGAACAAGCCGCGCGTCTGATCCTGCATCCGCTGCTGCATGTCCATGAACAACTTGGCGCTCTGCTCGAGGTAGTTGCCGAGCATGCCCTGCATCGCCGGAGCCTGCATTTGCAGGAACTGCTTCCATAGGTCGGGCGTGAGCATCATCTTGTCGCCATAGACCTGCTTGGCCTGATCCTGCAGCTTGTTCTGAATCACCAGGAAGGCTTTGACGTTCTGCTCCATGTAATTGCCCATGATGCCCTGCAGCGCGTTGCCGTAGAAACGAATCATCTGCGACAGCATCTCGCTGGAAAACATCGGCATGCCGGCGGACTCCTCCTCCAGGATGATCTGCAGCAGGATGCCTCGCGTCAGGTCGTCGCCCGACTTGGCGTCGATGACCTGAAAATCGATGAACTCGAGCACCATCTGCTTGACGTCGGCCAGGGTGATGTAGCCGCTGTTGGCGGTGTCGTACAAGCGCCGATTGGGGTACTTCTTGATCACGCGTATGGGCTTGGCCATGCTGCACTCCCGGAAACGAAGCGGCGATTATAACCTTCTGATTTATCAGGACGATTGAAACGCCCTCGGCGGTGGCGCGGGGGCCATTGGTGCGCTGCACCAAATAATCCTTGACTTGGGGGATTACCGCCCCTACAATTGAATTTGTGCAGTGCAGCAAACGCGATACGGCAAAGGCAGGCCTCCCGAGCATCAAGAGCCAGGCCGGCAGCCAAAGCAGCGGCTGCACCCAAGTAGTCCGGACCCGTTTAGGGTCCCATTCAACCTCAACGGAAAAGGATTCCAAATGTACAACGCAACGGAACAATTCGCTGACATCAACAAAGCTGGCTATGACAATGCAGTGAAGCTTGCCTCGCTCTCGCTCGAAAAGGCCGAGCGTTTCACCAAGCTCAACCTCCAGGCCGCCAAGGTCGCGCTCGAGCAAGGCGTGTTTACCGCCAATGCCGTCGCCGGCATCAAGGACGTACAGGAGCTGGCCGAGGTTCGCGCCAAGCTCGCCGAAGCGGGTGTGCAGAATGCGCTGGGCTACTCGCGCGGCGTGTACCAGATCGCCTCCGAAGCGCAAGCCGATTTTTCGGAGCTGGCCGAAGCAGCGTGGGCTTCTTACACCAAGAATGTCGCGGCATGGGTCGAAAAGGCGTCGAAGAATGCGCCCGCCGGTTCCGATTTCGCCGTGACGGCGATGAAGTCGACGGTCGCGGCAACCACCGCCGCGTTCGACCAGTTCTCGAAGGCGACCAAGCAGGTTGTCAGCTACGCCGACGCGTCAGTTCGCGCCGCCAGCGCCAACGCTGCCAATGTCGCCAAGGCGACAGCCAAGACGACCAAGGGTCGCAAGTAAGCGTCAGCCAAGCAATACCGGGAAACCGCCGGGAACTTGAATCCCCCGGCGGCGGTCCCAACATCGCAACTGATGGCTCCTGTAGTTCTGTATCATTTTCCTCCTCCTAAATGGTACAGCCTCGGGCCCGGCGCAAACCGGGCCCTTTTTTTGTCCATTTTTCGCTCGTGGACGCGATTTTTACCCATGAACAAACCAGTACAGACTCAGGACGCGGGGGACGATGGACAGAGAGGGCGCGGGGCGTGCGAGCGTCAAAGATTCTAAGCTCGTGGTGTAGCGCCAGGAACCATATACAACAGGCTGAAATTGGAATGCGCGGATCGATCGCCTGCGTGGCGACAACTCAAGCGACGCCAGCTGGTGGGGCGTAGTACCGCAGATGCGCGAGCGCTTTAACGTTCAGTAGGGCGACCTACATCCAAAGCCTTTCGGGCTAGATACTTGGCAAACGCGTGAAACGCCCGGTTGGCCATGCGCAATTGGCGTTTCGGCCTAATCCGATTCGCGCTTGTGGTTTTCGGTCACACGGCCGCAACCTGTCGGTTTGCTCCGCTACGGTCCCTTTGATCGCTTTCGTATCGTGTCGCTTACACTTATCGGGGAGTCGGTAGCGCGCATATCTGACCGCTGCGAGACGGTGTTTGTTTCTCTGGCCTGATTAGCGCGGGAGCGCCGTTTCCAGCGTCGCAGGGCCTCGCGCGTCCGCTTGTTTTTCGCCACATGACGTAACGCTATCCACGCAAGGGCGAGCAGTCCAAGCAGAGGTATGCTGTAGACAAGGTCCATATTCGTAGGCAGGGTCGAACAGGATCCAACGCTCCGGTGCTCCTGCGGTGCGAGCCTGCCGGCGCCCCATAGACCGCTTATCAGCCTGATCCATCCGATTCGCAGAAGCCAACGCGCCGCTGCTTACTCTTGATACGAAGTTCGCGTTCACCAGCCTTCGACACCACTTCACTTTCGGCGGTGTCGCCATGGTATGTCCTTACGAGTGATATCGTGAACTCTGACTCCCTTGAACGGCACTCTTTAATCAGAGAGATCGTGTTCCCCTTTAACTTGAAATTTTTGACTGTACAGTCACCGCCGTTTTCTTTT
>DASZZK010000211.1:0-2292 GCA_035544975.1 Casimicrobiaceae bacterium
GAGCTTGTCGGCGCCGTGGTTACGGTACCGGCCTATTTCGACGATGCGCAGCGGCAGGCGACGCGGGACGCGGCACGACTCGCCGGCCTGAATGTCCTGCGGCTTCTTAACGAGCCAACCGCCGCCGCGATCGCGTATGGCCTCGACAACGCTTCGGAGGGCGTCTACGCCGTCTATGATTTGGGCGGCGGCACCTTCGACCTATCGATTCTGAAGCTCTCGCGCGGCGTGTTCGAGGTGCTGGCCACCGCCGGCGATACGGCGCTGGGCGGCGACGATTTCGATCACCGTGTCTACTGCTGGGCGCTGGAGACTCAAGGCGTGGGCCCGGTGTCGCCTGCGGATACGCGGCTGTTGATGATGAAGGCGCGCGAGGCGAAAGAGAACCTGACCAGTCACGGGTCGTCCACGCTGCTGGCGACGCTATCGTCCGGCGAAACGATTACGGCGACGCTGACTGCCGAAACATTTACCGCGATCACGCAGACCTTGGTCGGCAAGACGCTTGCGCCGATCAAAAAGGCGCTGCGCGACGCGAAGCTTGCGACGACCGATATCAAGGGCGTGGTCATGGTTGGCGGCGCGACCCGCATGCCGCAGGTGCAAAAGGCGGTCGCGGAATTTTTCGGCCAGCCTCCACTCAACAATCTCGACCCCGATCAGGTCGTCGCGCTGGGAGCGGCGATTCAGGCCAACGTCCTCGCCGGAAACCGCGCGCCGGGGGAAGACTGGCTCCTGCTCGATGTCATTCCGCTGTCGCTGGGCCTGGAAACCATGGGCGGCCTGACCGAAAAAATTATTTCCCGCAATTCGACCATCCCGATCGCTCGCGGGCAGTCTTTCACGACCTTCAAGGACGGCCAGACGGCGATGGCGATCCACGTGGTCCAGGGCGAGCGGGAGCGGGTCGACGATTGCCGGTCGCTGGCGCGGTTCGAATTGCACGGCATTCCGCCTATGGTCGCAGGCGCAGCCCGGATACTCGTGTCGTTTCAGGTCGACGCCGACGGCTTGCTCTCGGTCACCGCGCGCGAGCAGACGACGGGGGTCGAGGCCGCCGTTACGGTGAAGCCGTCGTACGGATTGTCCGACGCGGAAATCGCGCGGATGCTCGAAGAATCGCATGCCAACGCCGCTGCCGACGTCGCTTCGCGCGCGCTTCTCGAAGCCCGCGTCGATGCCGCACGCATCATCGACGCGACCGAGAGCGCACTGGCGGCGGACGCCGAGCTGCTTGCCGCCGATGAGCGCGCTAAGCTGGACGACGCGATGGCGCGGCTCAAGCGTCTGGTGGCAGAGAACGCCGATCGTCGGGCGCTGGTCGAGGCGACCGAGGCGCTCAATCGGGCAAGCGAAGAGTTTGCCGGGCGGCGCATGGACCGCAGTGTGGCGCAGGCGCTGACGGGTCGCAGCATCGATACCCTGCGCTGACCTCATGCCGGAAATCGTCGTCCTGCCGCACGCCGAGCTTTGTCCCGAAGGCAAGACCTTCGAAGCCGAGACCGGCGTATCGATCTGCGACAGCCTGCTCGACCGTGGCATTGAAATCGAGCACGCGTGTGAAAAATCCTGTGCGTGCACGACCTGTCACGTCATCGTGCGCGAGGGCTTCAATTCGCTCTCGCCGTCGTCCGAGGACGAGGACGACCTCCTCGACCGCGCGTGGGGCCTGACGCCGCTGTCACGCCTCTCGTGCCAGGCAAAGGTCGGCGAGCAGAAGCTGGTGATCGAGATTCCCAAGTACACGATCAACTACGCCAAAGAGGCCACCAAATGAAGTGGACCGATACCCGCGATATCGCGATTGCGCTTGCCGAGACGCATCCCGACGCGGATCCCCGAAGCGTGCTCTTCACTGACTTGAGGCGATGGGTGCTGGAGTTGCCGGGTTTCGACGACGACCCCAAGCATAGCGGCGAGAAGATTCTCGAGGCCATTCAGATGGCATGGATGGACGAGGGCGATTTCGACGATTGAGCTTTGCGAAAATCTGACGCAGGGCTTCCTAAGTTGACGCCGGCATCCTCAAGTTCGTCATTCCCGCGAATGCGGGAATCCAGTGTCTTTGACCAACGCCACCGGGTCCCCGCTTGCGCGGGGACGACGCATCTTTTGTGTCCGGCTTAGGCGTGATGAAACGCTGCCTCGCTCAGACGAACAGATTCAATATCGCGTCGAGCCCACAATAGTCGATCGCGTAGGTGCATGCGGACCGAACGAGAGGCTTCGCGTGATAGGCAACGCTGATATCCGCAACTCCCAACATGGGCAAATCGTTAGCCCCGTCGCCGA